>CAZOJA010000459.1:0-2181 GCA_964579955.1 uncultured Veillonellaceae bacterium
ATCAGCCGGACTTTTGTCGGCGACATTCAATAAGTTGGTGGAGCGCAGGGCATCTTTCGTGCGTTTGTCGATATCCCCGGCAGAAAAATTGCGAATTTGCAGCGGGAAAGCGACATTGTCGTATACCGACAGGTGCGGCCAGACGGCAAAAGCTTGGAACACCATGCCGAAATTGCGTTTTTCCGGCGGCAGGTAATAATTGCGCTGCGGCGAGGAGATCAGCCGGTCGCCTACGTAAATTTCGCCTTCGCTCAGATCCTCAAACCCGGCCACCATACGCAGTGTTGTCGTTTTTCCACAGCCGGATGGTCCCAGCATCGAGAAACATTCGCCCTTGCCGATTTCCAGATTCAATGCGTTCACGGCGGTAACATCGCCGAACTTTTTGGTAACATTCAATAATCGTATATGCGACATGATCGGTCTATGCACCTGCCTTTTTGGTGAAGCGGTTGATCAGCGTCTGTCCCACGATGATCAGAATCAGCGCGATGCCGGCCAATGCAGCCGACACCACGGTCTCGCCGTCTTCATTCAGTGTGTATATGGCAACGCCGATGGTCCGGGTCGTAGGGGAATACAGCATGATCGAAACAGTCAGTTCCCGCAGCGAAGGGAGAAAGATCAAAAAGAAAGCAGCCAACATGCCTGGACGTACCAGGGGCAGGACAATATAACGGAGGGTTTGCCACATGGTGGCGCCGCATGACCGGGCCGCTTCTACCAGCGAGTCATGCACCTGTTCCAGCGCCGCTGAGTTTGCTTTGAGTGAAAAGGCCATGTAACGGGCGATATAGGCAACCAAAATGATCCAGACGGTGTTGTATAGATTGATGCCATACTTGCCGCTCCAGGCGAGGATTACACCAAGGGCGATAACCGAACCGGGGACCGAGAACGGCAACATGCCGAGAAATTCAAGGATTCCTTTGCCCCGTACCTTCATTTTGACAATGACGTACGAAATCATCACACCGGCGAACATGGTGATCACCGCTGCGCCCAGACCCAGCGTGACGCTGTTCCAGATGGCATCTTTGGTCAGTTTGTAGTCAAACAGAATGAATTTGTAATTGTCGAGCGAAAGATTGTTCCAGGTGAAGGCAAGTCCGTAGGTTTTAAGCCCGCCAACCAGGAAAATGACCACTGTAGGCAGGACAATCGTAAATGCAATATAGGCCAGACAGAGAATAAGCAGGGGCATTCTGAGGGCGCGCAGCTTCAGTTCCATAGGGCGGAAACTCTTGCCGCCGATGATCTGATAATGGCCTTTGCTGAGGATTTTTCCCTGCAGCCAGATGATCAGCGCCGCAGTGACAACCAGTACAGTGGCCAGTACCGTGCCGGTGCGGATCGAGTCGAAACTGCCGGCGCTTTGATGTATTCGCTGGTAAATCAGCGTTGGGATATTAAAAATTCCATTTTCAATGCCCAGAACTGCGACGGTGCCAAAGTGGGCCATTGAGTAGAGCATGATCAGCAATGCACCGGACAGGATACTGGGCATCACGAGCGGGATCGTAATTTTTCGGGTGATGGTGAAGAGCCCGGCCCCCGATATGCGGGCGGATTCCTCCAGGGTTGGGTCCATGCGTTCCAGCGCACCGCATACCTGAATGAACACAAACGGGAACAGGTACATGATTTCGACCAGCACGATGCCCAGATAGCTGTAAATGTTGAATATCGGCCCATCAAAACCAAAGTTGTTTATGAAAAACTTGTTGATAAAGCCGGCGTTCGGTGACAGCAACATCTTCCAGGCCAGGGCGCCGATAAAGGAAGGGAGCATGAACGGCACCAGAAACATGGATTTCATGAAACTTTTGTATGGAAGGTCGGTGCGAGTCACCAACCAGGCAAAAAAAGTGCCGACAATCGTACTGCCGATGGTAGTGCCACTGGCGATAACCAGTGAATTCACCAGAGCCTTGTATGTTTCCGGTTCCATAATGATCTTGGCGACATCGGCTACATTAAATTCGCCATTGACCCAGAATGCGTTGAAAAAGATCAATAGAACAGGCACCGCAACTACGATGACGAGGATAGCGATGGAAAAAAACAGGATGATCTGTGCGGTACCGAAACTGCTCTTTGGTTTGAGTGCGCTCATTGCTTTTTCACCTCCGCCAGACTCTCGGCATCAAACCAGAGAAGGTCGCGGAAACTGATTGTGCA
>CAZOJA010000460.1:0-2180 GCA_964579955.1 uncultured Veillonellaceae bacterium
CCCTGATCTCCGGCGCCGCCCACATCGACACCCATCGCAATATCCGGCGACTGCTCGTCAATTGAGGTCATGACACCGCAAGTCTCGCCATCAAAACCGTATTTGGCGCGTGTGTAGCCGATTTCCTTGATCGTATTGCGGACAATCTTGTTGATATCAACATAGCAGTTGGTGGTAATTTCACCAACGACATGCACCAATCCGGTTGTAACCACTGTTTCGCAGGCAACCCGGCCCGTAGGATCCTGGGTCAGGATCGCATCAAGTACCGCATCGGAAATCTGGTCGGCGATTTTATCCGGATGTCCTTCAGTGACTGATTCCGATGTAAAGAGTCTTTTTTTCATTTTTTTAACAACCTCCCCAATACTTTGATTCTTCACTGATGCGAAGGCAATAAAAAAACCTCCGCATGGGAGGACTATGCACTCCCATCTTGCGGTGTTACCCGCCGGAATTGGCACCGTTTTGACACTACGTCAATGGTTGCCGCGGCTTCATCGGGCCTGTCCCTCTGCCAGCTCTGGATGGACTGTATTCAACTCATCAGATCTTGGACACGAAATTAATTTTAAAGGATTGGTTCAGAAAAAGCAAGACTGTGGCGGAAAAATATTCGCCGCGAAACTAGTCGTTTTTTTGCGCATTAATCTGCAGCATCACCCGATCCAGCAACAATCCGGCAAGGCTCTGTTTGCTCATCTGCGGCAATTCTTCCACACGGCCGTCTTTACTGAGCAATTTGACGATATTGGTTTCCGATTCAAAGCCGGCGCCAGGCAGCGTCACATCATTGGCAACCAGCATGTCCAGGTTCTTGCGACGCAGTTTTTCCGTTGCATTCGCCACCAGTTCCTGTGTTTCGGCAGCAAAACCGACCAGAAATTGCCCTGTTTTGATTTTGCCGAGTTCTGCTAAAATATCCGGGTTTTTGGTCAATGCAACAGTCAAGTTGGCTGAATTTTTCTTGATTTTTTGTTCAGACACCACTTCCGGGCGATAATCGGCTACCGCCGCCGCTTTGATTACTACATCCGTAACAGGAAAAGCGGCTAATACCGCTTCGCGCATTTCCAGCGCACTTTCCACGGATACCCGTTTGACACCTGCCGGTACTGCCAGTGATACCGGTCCCGATACCAAGGTTACCTCGGCGCCGCGTTCGGCTGCAACTGCAGCGATTGCATAGCCCATCTTGCCGCTGGACCGGTTGCCGATATAACGCACCGGATCGATTGCTTCACGGGTTCCGCCTGCAGTTATCAACAACCGAAGTCCCCGCATCGACTTGCCAACTTCAAAATGTGCCGTAATCCGTTCAACAATCGCCTCAGGTTCCGGCAAACGTCCGATTCCTTCCGTACCGCAGGCCAGCATGCCTGACGCCGGCGTCATAATCTTAAAGCCACGGGATTCCAGCGTTTTCAGGTTCGCCTGTGTCGCAGCGCTCTGAAACATTTCCGTATTCATAGCTGGCGCCAATAAAACCGGCGCCGGGGTTGCCATTACCGTTGTACTGAGAAAATCGTCGGCGATCCCATTGGCAATCTTCGCAATCATGTTTGCAGTTGCCGGTGCAATGACAAACAGATCAGCCCGACGAGCCAAAGCAATATGTTCGACATTCCACAGTTTGGGTTCTTCCCACATGGTCGTGTACACCGGTTGTCCGGATATCTCGCGGAACGTCAACGGCGCAACAAACTGAACCGCCGCCGCAGTCATGATCACATGAACTGTCGCGCCGAGTTTCACCAGCCTGCTTACAACGTCAACCGCCTTGTATGCAGCAATTCCGCCGCATACGCCCAGAACAACCGTTTTGCCTTTCAGCATGTACTTAGCCGCCAAACGGCTTGACGCGTTCGTAAGTTACTTTTTCTGCGCCAATTTCTTCGAGTGCGATCGTCACTGCCTTGTTGGACTTGCTGTTAACCAACAGCCGGTCACCGGCTACAACTTCACGGGCCCGGCGGGCAGTCAGAACGACCAGGGTATATTTGCTGTCAACTTTTTTTAACAAATGGTCCAAAGAAGGATAAATCACTGTAGTTGGCCCCTTTCCTATTCGTTTTTCAAGTCTACGCCCCATACGAGGCCGACCAGATGAGCATTACGTTTGACTCGCCATTTTTCCGCCCGGATAATCGCAGCAACATCGGCGGTGGCTTCAGCCAGTT
>CAZOJA010000461.1:0-2180 GCA_964579955.1 uncultured Veillonellaceae bacterium
TTGCTCCATAACGGCTACCGGTTCTGACATCCGGGTAAAGAACAAACCACATATCGCGCAACATCCCTTTTGTTTCTTGAGAAGCCTTGCGACGTAATTGTCCAGTTCCGGATGCCGCCCCATCCGAGTGGCCCAGTACAGCCAGTCCCCATCATAGGGACTGCGTTTCCTGTCCACCTTGATGTGACGACGTATCGGCGTTTCACCGTGCAGGTATAGGGTCGCCCCCTCCGGCGATCGGAATTGCCATCGTTTGCCGTTATGATGCCAGTACTTTCGGTAGATCCATTGCTTCGCTTTGTTCGGGTGTCTGCGTTTCATCCAAGCCCACAGCTTTTCCCATAGAACGTGCTGTAATTTGCTGAACGTCCTTGATGAAGCCTGTGTGGAATAGTAGCGGCACCATCCCCGGATGATCGGGTTGAGTACGCGAATCAGTTTCTCCTGTGTACCAGCTTGCAAGCTGTCGATGGCTTCTCCCATTCTGCGTTGGTGACGAAGGACTGCGTCCTTGCTGGGACGAATCAGCGGAAGAAATGTCAATCGCTCCTCACTGTTCGTATACCTACGGGTATGGGTTTTCCCCGCCGGTACCTGTTGTATATGGAAGCCGAGGAAATCAAAGCCCGGTGGGTGCCCGTTGATCGCTTCCAATGTATGGACGATGCGGGTTTTTGTCGGACTGAGTTCCAGACCCATCGTTGCCAGCCATTTCTCCGTAACATTACGGAGATTATGGATGACTTCCACGTCGCGGTGCATGATCACAAAGTCGTCCGCATACCGAATGACCCGAGGCCACCAAGTCACGTCTTCTCCTGCGATAATGCGGCGACGGGGGATTTGACGCATGCTCTCCTCTTCCAGTCCATGCAGCGCGATGTTTGCCAAGAGCGGCGAAATCACCCCTCCTTGCGGCGTCCCTCGATCTGCCCTCTGGAAGACGTCTCCTTTCATTACTCCAGCTTTTAACCAGCACCGTACTATGCGACGCACCCGTGGGGCTGCGTCCATCTTGTCGAGGAGCGCGTTGTGGTCGATGCGGTCGAAACATTTTGCAATGTCTGCATCCAGTACATATTTCGGTTGATGCATGATCTGTTCGAATATGTATTGAATGGCATCATGGCAGCCTCTGCCGGGGCGGAAGCCGTAGCTGTTTGGTTCAAACCGGGCTTCCCATTCCGGTTCCAGGGCCTGCTTGACCAACGCCTGTGCCGCCCGGTCTTGTAGGACCGGGATTCCCAGTGGTCGCCGCTCTGTTTTTCCCGGTTTCGGGATATATATACGGCGTACTGGCTGTGGCACAGGAATCTCTTTGAGCTGCTTGGCCAACTGAATTTTGTCTTTTGGACTGATGCGGGCGATCTTATCTATGCCGGGAGTGTTCTTCCCGGCATTGTCCTGCGCCACACGCCGCACGGCAAGTAACCGGGCAGCCCATGACGCAGTAAGAAGCCGTTGCAATCTCTGTACATTTCGTTTGTCGTTTCGAAGAGTAGCCTGGTAGATTCGTTTTTGAAGCTTGAAAACCGCCAGCTCGGCCTGAGGCCAGCGAATGGTTTTCCATTCATCCATCGGCAATGTTGCCGTGTCCATGACATATCCACTCCTACTCTCGATATACCATTTGGAAAATCGGGGCCACGTCGGCTTATCCGTCGGCTTTCCCGGCGGCATTTGCTTCTTGGCCCATCCTTCCCTCCGCTGGCATGCGGCTGACTACCTGCTCCAGAACAATCTGGAGAGCCAGCGGAGGGTTACCCCGTTCCTGAGTATCGTTTTGCGTAAAGGTTAGAACCGCACTATCCACCGGGTTTCTGCGAGTGTGGAGCCGGTCACAGCTGGAGACGCCGGCCTCGTATCCTTGTCCGTTTTGGACCAAGCCCTTCGGTCCGCGTTGGGGGCTTGTGCTCATTGACGGTGGTTCACGCATGCGTTCGCTTTCGCTGTTCCTGCTTTACCTGCTTGCGGGAGTTCCCAAGTCGGACTCCGGGTTACCCGCGTTTCACCCATGCTGGCGCCGTTCGGTCTGTCATTTCCGCACGGTGTGGGCGATGCTGTTCCCTGTCCACCACAGGGGCTGGGAATTGAGTTTTTTTTTTTTTCCTCGCGCCCAGCTTCGATATTCAAGTTGTTGATGAAGGCCTACTGGCCTTCAATGCCTCCCATCCCTTCAA
>CAZOJA010000462.1:0-2175 GCA_964579955.1 uncultured Veillonellaceae bacterium
CGGTCAGCTACCGCACATCACAGCTGAATATCATTCGCAAAGTGATTCTGCCGGCCGCGTTGCCGGTGATTTTTGCCGGACTGAAACTGGCTGCCGGCACATCGCTTCTACTCTTGGTCGCGGCCGAGATGATTGCCGCCAAAGAAGGGATCGGTGCGATGGTGCTGCACTATGGCGACCTGATGCTGACCACGAAGCTGATGGTCGGCGTGCTGGTGCTGTCCCTGTTGGGACTTTTGTTCAACCGCTTATTAGAAAGATTGGAAAGATTTTTGATTCCCTGGAAATAGCGTTCGGTTACAAATTGATTACTGTGAATTTTACAAAATTAGCAGGAGTTTTGTCGCGTGGCGAGAAATATCCAAATAGATGTTTGCACAATCTAAACCGTTTTAGAAAAAAGACCTACGGTGATATGTCAAGATAAAGTTTTAAAGAATGACGTGTAGTTAGACTGCGAAAAAGCAAAACAACCTCACCCCGTTCTCAAGCAATTTTTGAGAACAAGAAATTAATGGCAATTTTGTATGGTACCCCGAGATTTAAGCCCTCCTTCCGCCTTGCGGCAAATAGACTTGGTGGGAGCGTAGCAGAGCATCCACCACACGGACCAGTTTTCGTGCCGTAAGCACGAGAGAGCGGCGATGAGCATGCTTGGAGCTTTCCGAAACTTTTCGGGCATAAAATTCACGGAATATCGGGTCAAACTGACGGACGGAATTGGCGCCTTGCACGAAATAGTGCCTGAGATAGGAATTGCCGGTTTTCGTCAGCGGCGTATCCTCCGCCGAGAAATCGCCGGATTGGTGGGTGCGCCAAGTGAGCCCCGCATATTTGGCCAGAGCCGCTTCATTCGGGAACCGGCGGATGTCGCCGATTTCGGCGATCAGGCCGGCAACAAACACCGGGCCGAGCCCCGGCATGGAAGCAAGCGTCGAGGGAAAATGGGACAGTTCGTTTTCAATTGCCCGATCAATCTTTTTCACCTGCAACTCCAAGGTGCGAATCGTCTCCAAACTGGTAGCAAGGATCAAGTTGACGGGTTCAAGAAGCGAAGCCTTTAGTCGATAGGCCCGTCCAGCTGCCTGTTTAAGAGCCAAGGCGGTTTTCGCCGGGTCACGGAAGTGGTTTTTCCCCTTATCCATCAGAAAATCGATCAAATCCTCCAGTGAACTTGCCGCGATTTCTTCCGGTGAGAAAAATTCCAGCAGCACCGCTTCAGCAGAAGCTCCCAAACAGTTGCTGAATACTCCATCCTGGGATAATGAGCAAAACTTGAGGAACAGATTGGACAGGAAATAATTCTTTTCGCGCGTGATGGTTTGTATTAGGTGACAACGAAACCGCGTCAGTCTCTGCAGCGGCAGGTAGCGAAAATCGACCTGAGAATGTTCCGGTAGGCGACCGAACCGCAGACGGTCGGCGATCACCCAGGCATCGGTCCAGTCGTCCTTGGAGAGATCGACATAAGCTTTCTTGAAATTAGCGACGACTTTAGGATTGAACACATAGACCTGAGGTGCAAACGCCGCCAGAGAATCTTGCTCCGCCAGAAACATCTGCAGATGCCAACTGTAGATGGAGGTGGACTCCAGCCCAAATACCAACCGAGAGACATGGTGTTGGCGGCAAATGGGCAACAAGTAGGCAATCAACGATTGACTGCCTGGAAGATTGTTTTCCGCTTTAAATCGTTTGGCCGGTTCTTCGCCGGTGGAGTTGAGCACACGAACCTTAAAATCCTTCGCGCTCACATCGATACCGACAAATAGCGTCATACAAATCACCCCCTTTCCGGCCAGGATAGTAAAGGTTTCTCCGGTTCCAGGCACCATGACCGGTCAACAACCTCGCCGCAATCAGCACTTCCTGCCAGCACGCCGGATCCCGGTCAACCTGCTACCGTTGAGCGGGGCGCACGGACACTTGCGCAACCTACGCGTCAAAAGTTCAGATCATGGGCTGGGAGTCAGTCTTTGAAAAGAGGTCGAACCTCAAGGAGAGGGATACTTTTCCAGATAGAACCTTACAGTTCCATTTTGCCTGAAAACCGGAGAAAAGAAAACGCTCCAACCTCATTTTTCAACGTGGTTAGGAGCGAGGTCTAAAATAAGTATACGAGGAGAGGATACCATGACTCGCAAGTACGAATTCGATTGGTCACTATTGGGCGAC
>CAZOJA010000463.1:0-2170 GCA_964579955.1 uncultured Veillonellaceae bacterium
CGGTCGAGCATGAGATCCCAGTTGGCATCCTGATCATAGTAGAGCTTTTTCATTATAAATTCCTCCTAGTTTTGCTTCATCAAAATTTTGCCGTAACGATGTAGAATCTTTAACAGGATAAAAGATCAGTGCGGGGCGATAGAGCCATCCGAAAGGGAGGCGCCAACGACATTAACCAGACTTGATACCTGGCGGCGCAATTGTTCCGCCGTCGGTTGTCCGCAGTTCAGAACTGCCATGACCCGAACAGTGCCGCTTTCCGGCTCTGTCGCATAGGAGAGGCTCTCGATGGGAACACCCCGTCGGTAACATAATCCAGTCAGTCGAACAAGTGTATCTGACTGTTTTTTTAAAACTACCGATAAAAATTGTTTCATTTTGAACTCCTCCTTCGATATAGAATGGAGTATACTGTCCGCTAAATATGAAAAGCCCCTGATATCGCACAGCGCTATGCGATATCAGGGGCGAATTGCTTCGCGGTACCACCCTTGGTTTTACTCAATGCCGATAACGATCGACAAGCCCATTAACGGGGGCCAAGTCGTTCCAGCCTACTAACCAAGATGGTTTTCAGCGGGAAGGTTCGTAGGCGACAGGTTCGTTCTTGCGCACCGGTTCACACCAACCACCGGCTCTCTGTAGCTGCAATAAAAAGGAACCGCTCCCAGTCATCACCTTTGATGCTTTGTATGTTGTCAAGGATTTTGTATACATTATCAATCAGCCTGTAAAACATGTCAATAGTAAATGTAAAAATATTTTTATTTAGTATATATGTATTAAAATATTAGCACATCGTTTTAGAATAGTTTTCCTTTCTCAAAATGGTCAAATCATATCAGTGCAGGCGAATTATTTTCGTTTATCTATCGATGCAACCGAGCATCGAAAACTTAAATAATGGCATCATCCTCAAAACAGCTGTAAATTAGTCATCATTAGACATTAATCAGTTATAGTGATGCATAAAGGCATCGAAATGTACTTTGAGAAATCGTCAAACCCGAGAATTTCACGACAATTTCATTTGGCACAAAAATTGCAGATGTTATTTATATACTCCAAAATGATGAAAGGCGGAGAATAAATGGAACAAATGCATAATCGATGGCTGATTCTAACCAGTATGTTTGCGATAAATCTGTGTGTTGGATCAGCCTATGCCTGGAGTGTATTTCAACGCCCCCTGATCAGTTTGTTTCAGTGGTCGACCAGTGAAACTTCGCTTGCTTTTTCGATTTCCCTGTTTATGATTCCGTTGGCGATGATTATCGGCGGCAAGATCCAACCGATTCAAGGACCCAAATTCCTCATGTTTACCGGCGGCATAATCTTTAGTGCCGGAATCATTGCAGCCGGATTCACCACCTCGTTGACTTTTCTCTATTTGACCTATGGACTGCTTGGTGGTTTTGGCATTGGATTTATCTATGGAACCGGAATTTCGAACGCTGTAAAATGGTTTCCCGATAAACGCGGGGTTGCTGCCGGTCTTGTAGCTGCAGGATTTGCCCTGGGAGCAGTCATTAATGCACCGGTTGCCAATGGGTTGGTTCAACAGTATGGTGTATTGACGACATTTAAAGTTCTCGGTGCAGCTTACCTTGTCATTACCTGTTTGGCGTCTCAATTTGTCAAAGCTCCGCCGGTAGGCTATGTTCCCGCGGGTTGGCAGCCGCCGGTCGGTTCTGCAGCCAACTCGGAAAATGAAAAAGATTGGCGCGGCATGCTGGGGTCGCCCACATTTTATGTTTTGTGGTCAATGTATACCATCGCTTGCGTTTCAGGATTGATGATCATTGGTCATGCTGCTTCCATCGGCCAGGAGGTAATCCGGCTTGATGCCAAGACAGCAGCGTTCGCCGTCAGTCTGATGGCTTTGGCCAATACTGCAGGCCGGGTGGTCTGGGGCTGGGTATCGGATAAAATGGGGCCATATCCCACGCTGGCCGTCATGTTCATTCTTTCCGCACTAATGATGAGTACGTTGAAATATGCCGGTTCCTTCACACCTTTTGTCGTTGTGATATCGATTATTGCAGCATGTTTTGGCGGATTTTTTGCAATTTTTCCGTCGATTACTGCCGACATGTTCGGTGCGAAAAATTTAAGCATGAATTATGGCATTTTATTCACATCCTATGGAGTGGCAGCCTTCATTGGACCG
>CAZOJA010000464.1:0-2168 GCA_964579955.1 uncultured Veillonellaceae bacterium
TGTGGGCGAGCGGGAGATCAAACTGACGCCAACCGAATATGAACTGCTGAAAATCCTGGCCCAGTTCCGTGGCCGGGTCGTGACGCACAAACAACTGCTAAAGGCAGTCTGGGGCAACAACTACGATGACGACACACACTACATCCGGGTGTATATCGGGCAACTGCGGCGAAAAATCGAAGAGAATCCGACGCAGCCCCGTTACATCACTACCGAATCAGGAATCGGCTATCGAATGATGGGCTAAGACAACAATATGATGTATAATGACAATCAAAGAATTCAAATGGTTGGGGCGTGGATGTGTTGGCGCAAATTCTCATCGTGGATGATTCCGGCTTTTCGCGGGCGATGATGGTCAGGGAGTTAAACGGTCTTGGCATCGACAACAGCCAGATCAAACAGGCCGGCAGCGGTGATGAAGCGTTAACCATGCTGGAAGAACAGTCGTTTGACTTATTCATTCTTGATATTGTCATGACGGGGATCGATGGGATTGCGGTGCTAAAGGCAGTAAAACAGAAACAGCCTGAGGCCCGGATCATCATGTGCAGCGGCAGCAGTTCGCCAGAACTGGTGAAAGAGAGTATCCTGCTTGGGACTGATGCTTTCGTCGTCAAACCGTATAAAACCGAAGACTTTATTCGCGCCGTATGCGGAAACCTTCCCGCCGGGCAGTCGGTTTGCGCTCCCGTGGAGTGTCTGCATGTGAAATGTCATGTTTGCGACCAGAAAATGATCGAAGTGAATTCGCTCAACACCGTGAGTTTCTTCTGCCCGCAAAACTGTATGCAGATTGGACCGGTTGTCTATGCGCTGGCCAGCCAACAGCATTTTGACGAGGATTATGTGCGGGCGAAGCGCAGCAAATAATATATTCACTAAAAACCAAGACCCCGGCGGGTTTCCGCTGGGGTCTTTTCTGTATCAGATATGGATAAATTTCGTTATACGATTAAACGATTTGATTGCGCCCGCTGTTCTTTGCCAAATAGAGATTGTGGTCTGCCCGTTGCAACCAGTCGTTCCAGTTGGCATCTGCATCAATTAAGCTGGCGACACCGATGCTGAGGCTCATCGACAACACTTTGTCTTCCCAGTGAAATACCTGGTTTTGCACGTTCTGACGAATCAGTTCGGCAATCATTTTTGCCTGATCATGCGTGGTATTGGGCAGAATCAGCAAAAATTCGTCGCCGCCCAGGCGCCCGGCGATATCTGTCGGGCGAAGCTGGTCGCGCATGATTTTTACAACCGTATTGATCAGCGCATCGCCGGCCGAGTGGCCGAAAGTGTCATTCATTTGTTTCAAGTGATCCAGGTCAATCAGTAGCATGGCGAGGGGCCGATTTGTCGTCCGCGCCTGAGTGATTTCCTGGCTGCACAGTTCTGCCAGTTTGCGGCGATTGAACAAGCCGGTCAGCGTATCGGATGCGGCCAGATTCTCCAGCTCCTGTTGTGCAATCATCAGACTTTTGGCTAGGCGTTGGCTATTCATCATCAAAAATATCAGAGCTGTTGTGACTTCAAGCAGCAGAATGGAGGAAAAATAGAGCGCACTCATTGAAGACGCAATAAGCAGATGCCGTGCTTCTGGATACAAATACCATTCAAGGGCGCGCCCCATCATCAGAGTGGCATAGACGAGATTTAAAAGCGCTAAAATTCGGGCTTCGTAGAGATATCCCATCGCAATGCCTTTTAACATGTATCGGGCGGTTGCCAGAAAGTAGCCGGAGATGACCGAGCTGACGGCGATCTGCCGAAACATGATGTTGTCGTCGATGCAGGTGAAATAAGCAAGAAACATTGCACAGCCAAGAACGATGGACTGGTGAAAACGGATGTGGGGCAATGATTCGGCGCCCCAGAAGAAGCGAACGCCGGCATAGCGGCAGATTGATCCGGCAATTGCCGAGGTATTCGCAATAACCACGGTGATAAATTCAGGTGCTATCCCTTTTAGGGAAAACAGGGAAAATGTGATTGTCATAGCCACATTAGCCAGTGTCCAATAGCCAAAGCCGGCGTAGGTTTTTTGCGTACGCCAATAAATCGCCATAATAATGGCAATGATGATATTGACCAGGACCGTAATGATAAACAGGGTGCGTAAGTCCAAGGTAGAAGTTCACATCATTTCAATAATGATTTGCCAATAGTAACGA
>CAZOJA010000465.1:0-2161 GCA_964579955.1 uncultured Veillonellaceae bacterium
GCGGATTTGCTTTCAAATACCGTTTGCTTGCTTTTTGCCAGTAATGATCATAACCACGGTCGTTTGCGCTAGGTCTGTCCTTGGCATGAAGCCGCGCATGGAACTGGCAAAACGTTTCTGCCGTTAGCATCGGACATCCCGGATGCTTGCAAGGTTTTCTTGGTTTCACGGGCACTAAAATCAACTCCGTTATCGAAATAAACTTGCAACCAGCGGAACCACGCCCGCTAGTTTGCACTTACAGAAGGACATAAAGAAAGCCCTTGAAGGCAGTTCTTCAAGAGCTCGTGGCATGTTCTTTCAGTCTACATATTACCACAGTTCGATAGTGGCTTTTAATGGCGTGTTTATTTTTTAGCTTCGTATTCTGTTTTCAGCTTATCGAGCTTGACTAACTTGCTTCACAGCTTCAAACAAGCGCTGATTTAAGTATATTCGTTCTCTACCAATACGTTGTGACTTAAGAAATCCATGCTCTTCCAGCGCGGTTAAATAAGTTACGGCCGTCCGCCTAGACACCCGAAGCCCACGTTCAATGAATGCCGTTTTCGTATAGAACTCAAAAAACAGCAGCTCTGCTAATTCTTTTGTATAGATCTTCGGAAGCTCCCTAGCAATATCTGCTGACGTTTGTTCCACCACCGTATTAATTTTATGAATCAGCTCCAACGTCTCTGCCGCAGTTTCCACAATGCCTTCGAGCATATAAAGGATCCACGCTTCCCAAGCGCCATGAGTCCTAACCTCTTGCAATAGCTGATAATATGCTCCCTTGTTGCGAATGATGTAACGGCTAAGATACAAAATTGGACTGTCCAGCAATTTCTTGAGCACCAGATACAGCACATTCACAATTCTGCCTGATCGCCCATTTCCATCATAAAACGGATGAATCGATTCAAATTGATGATGAACGACTGCAAGCTTAATCAGCGGGTCTACGTCATCTTCGTCAACATTAATGTATCGTTCAAGGTTAGTCATGAGTTCCATTATTTCGGCTTCGCCGCTGGGGGGCGTGTAGACTATTTCACCGGTTGTTTCGTTTTTCAGCACCGTTCCAGGCAGTTTGCGAATTCCTGCGCGATTTTCCTCGATATTTTGCTGTATCTCAACCATCATGTTAATTGAAAGCATCTGTTTTTGTTTTACGGCTTCATATCCTTGCCAAAGTGCAGTTCGGTAGCTCACAACCTCTTTAGCCGCCGGATTATGGTACCCTGCGTGAGACATGGCTTTAAAAAGTTCATCATGGGTTGTAATAATATTTTCGATTTCCGAACTGTCTTTCGCTTCGTTAATCATGATCGCGTTGATCAATATGTTCTTGTTGGGCATCGTTTCTGCAAAGCCTTTTAGTTCGGCAAGAGCTCGGTGGGCATTGGCAAGCTTTTTCAACACCGGCCTTGTTTCCAGATCCACTTTGGGCGGTAAAGGGTTTACGATATTTCCTTCCATACAACCCCCTCCTTCTCAGCTTAATTATATGGGTAGTTTTTGCATACTTCAAGATAATATAGGAAAAAAAACGAAAAATTTTCCTATATCACAAGGACGTGTGCAAAACTTTCCTATGTCCCCGGAATAATATCTCTTGCACCTCAAGCACCTTTCTCTCGCTTCTCAGTAATATGCTTTCACTTAAAATCAAACTCCTGCAAAGCCTTGCCATGCAACCGATACACCCACCGCAAATCATACCCCATCTTCTGCGCGATATCCTCCCAAGTGTTTCCGCAAAGATAGCGCATCTCAAGCAGTAGTCGCTGCGACGGATCATTGACTCTCTCGATCAATGTAGCCATCTCCCGCTTCAAGTCCACCAATCGATCAATATCAGCATTGATTTCATATTCCAAATCAATCATCTTCACCAGCGCCGACTCCATCAGACTATGTTCCTTGGTGCCGCTGATTCGCTCCGCCAGACGCAATCCTGATGCTTTCATGGACAGGTTCCGCAACTTCGACACTTGTTCCAGCTTGCTGTTGATTTTCTGGTCCAGCCGAACCGCCTGCGATAAATATTCTTTTGCGTTCATCACATATCTCCTTTCCTGTTATTCTCTGGCATCCAACCCAAAATAGCCCCGTTTGTCACAGATGTTGTCACGGATGATTTTTTCATCCGTGACGCCTTTTACGCCATATTTTTCGGACC
>CAZOJA010000466.1:0-2161 GCA_964579955.1 uncultured Veillonellaceae bacterium
CGGGTCGTGATGGACGACAACTATCCGCCTTACATCTTTCGTGATGCCGAAGGACAGCTGGGCGGCATTTTGGTCGACCAATGGGCGCTCTGGGAGAAAAAAACCGGCGTAAAGGTGCAGCTGACGGCGAAAAACTGGTCCGATGCCCAACGGGAAATGGAAGAAGCCAAGCATGATGTCATCGATACCATTTTCCAGAACCCGATCCGCGACCAAATCTACGATTTCACCAAACCGTATGCCAAGCTGGACGCAGTGATCTTTTTCAACAGGAATTTGCTGGGCATCACCGATATCGCTTCGCTGCGCGGCTTCAACGTCGGCGTGAAGCAGGGCGGTCACTCGACGACGGTTTTGAAACAGGCCGGTATCAGCGGGATTGTCGAATATCCCAGTTATGAAGCGATGGTGCTGGCGGCGCGGGATCGCAACCTGCTGATTTTTATCATGGAAAAACCGCCGGGACTCTATTTTCTCTACAAGCATGGTCTGACCGACCAACTGCGCATGTCCGAACCGCTATATTCGGGTGAGTTCCGCCGGGCGGTGAAAAAAGGCGATCAGGCAACGCTACGGTTGGTGGAAGAGGGATTTGCCAAGATCAGCAGTTCCGAACTGGAGGCGATCAACCGCAAGTGGTTTGGCGATGCCCCCAGCAAGACAAACGCCGATTACCGGGTTTTGGGCGTGATCTTGGGTCTGGTCGCAGTCGTGGCCATTTTACTGGTGGGCTGGAACTGGACCCTGCGTAGCAGTGTGCGACGTCAAACGGCCGCCTTGGCGGCGAGTGAACAGAAGTTCCGCGGGTTGCTGCTCAATCTGGCGATCGGCGTGGTGGTCCATGATGCGTCAGGCAAGCCGGTGCTGTGGAATACGGCGGCGCTGCGCGAGCTGGGACTGACGGAAGCGCAGTTGACGGGAACGGCGCCGCAGCCGCCAGGACGCGAATGTATCACGACGGCAGGCAGTTTTCTCACCGAATCGCTCCAACCGGTCCAGCTGGTGCTGACCACCGGCGAAGCCTTGCGTGAGTATGGCATGGGATTGCGGCAGGCCGGCCAGCCGGACAAGTGGTTTCAGGTGGATGCCTTCCCCGATTATGACGCCGAGGGCCAAATCGAGCAGATCGTGGTGACGTTCATCGATGTGACCGTGCGGCGGGAGACCGAGCAGCGTCTCACCTACATCAGTTTTCACGATGCGCTGACCGGCGTTTATAACCGGGCCTACTTCGAAGAAGAACTGTACCGTCTGGAAAATCGACGCCGCGGGTCAGTGGCGATCGGCATCATCGATGTCGACGGGTTGAAACGGGTCAACGACACCTGGGGCCACAGCAAAGGCGACGAGCTGCTAATCAAGGCGGCCCAGTTGCTGCGGCACGCCGTGCGGACCGAGGATGTGGTGGCGCGCATCGGCGGCGACGAATTTGCCATCATCCTCAAGAATACGGAGGAGACGGTGGTGACGATGGTGTTCGAGCGCCTGCGTCTGGCGCTGGAGCAGGAAAAAATGAAGCCGGAGGAACCGGCACCGCTCAGCTTGTCGTTTGGCTATGCCTTTGCCGCCGGTCCGGAAGTTTCTGCCCTGGAACTGTTCAAAACCGCCGATAACCGGATGTATCAGGCAAAAGCCCGCCGCTATGCGGAGCAGAAAAACAGCAAAAGAGACGATGTCGGTTGAACCGACATCGTCTCTTTCACTATCAGGGAGTTATTATTTGTTCGCGTTAGCCGAGGATGGCCTTGAGATCCTGCTCCGGCGTGGTGATCGGCATCAGGTTGAGTTTGTCGTGCAATACCTGGAATACGGCCGGGGTGAGGAACGCCGGCGCCGAGGGGCCGATCCGGATGTTGCGCACGCCGAGGAACAGCAGGCTGAGCAGGATGCAGACGGCTTTCTGCTCGTACCAGGATAGCACCAGCGACAGCGGTAGGCCGTTGACATCGGTTTTGAAGGCATCTGCCAGCGCCAGGGCGATTTTGACGGCCGAGTAGGCGTCGTTGCACTGGCCGATATCGAGCAGACGCGGAATTCCCTCGATATCGCCGAACTCCAGTTTGTTGAAGCGGTATTTGCCGCAGGCCAGGGTCAGGATGACGCAGTCTTTCGGCACCTGGGTCGCCAGGTCGGTGTAATAGTTGCGGCCGCTCTTGGCGCC
>CAZOJA010000467.1:0-2159 GCA_964579955.1 uncultured Veillonellaceae bacterium
GTTGTATATCGCTGAACCGGGCCATCATGTTTCGCTGGAACAATTTAATGCAGAGCTTCAGAAAGCGGGTGCCGAAGGGTTTGCAATTGTGGAACAGGGGCATGCCGGAATCGGTCACAATGCATTGTTGCGTAAAGTGGCTGAAAGCTAGCCCTGATGCACTATTAAAATTAGGACAAAATGCCCAGCGTAAAATAAGACCAGGGTATGATGGAACTTTACTTTGCACTTGCTAAAATTTAATCAGAAAGCAGGTACAGAAAACTTGCTATAAAAATTAAATTTTAGGAGGAATAATAAAATGTTTAACATGATTAATGCGGTTCTCCAGAATAAAAAGGGACAAGGCATGGTTGAATATGGTCTGATTCTGGCGCTGGTGGCTGTTGTCGGGATGGCCGGTCTGGTTCTGCTCGGACCACAGGTTTTAGCTCAGTTCAACACCGTGGCCGGCGCGCTCTAAACAAAAAAGCTACGCAGTTTAACCGGGCGAATCGCCCGGTTTTTTCTTTACTATCTGCATTTTGAAGATGATGTCGGTTTAATCGACATCATCTTTTTCATGCTACAGAAGATAAGAGAGAATAATTCTTGACAATATTACTAATTAGTGATAAATTTTAACCATGGAAACAAAACAAAAATACGGACAGGGAAATCAACTTAACCTGCACCTGATTATTGGGCTGTATCGTTCCTACGCCAGGCTCAACAGAAATACACAGCGGCTATTGTCGCAGCACAACTTGACACTCGCCCAGTTTGGCGTGCTGGAAGTTCTATATCATCTGGGGCCGATGAAGATCGGCGATGTCATTGCAAAAACACTGTCGACCAGCGGTAACATGACGGTAGTAATCAAGAATCTGGAAAAAGAAGGCTGGATTCGTCGGGCGGTTGATCCGGCGGACGGCAGGGTCAGCGTTATCCAACTTACGAAGCAAGGAGAACAATTGATTGCGACGGTTTTCCCCAAACATCTCAGTGAACTGGACAAGATGCTGGTAAATCTGACGCAAGCTGATAAAAAGCAATTAATCGACCTGTTAAAAAAATTGAATGGAATTTGAATTTCACGGGACAGTCCAGGGAGGAACTCATAATGTTAACAAGATACCCGAAACAACAACTGGGAAGTGCTGATCATGGCTGGTTGAAGAGTTTATTTCATTTTTCGTTTGCCGACTATTACAATCCGGAACGGATGGGTTTTGGCGCACTGCGGGTCGTTAATGACGACCTGGTGGCGCCCGGGGCAGGATTTGAAATGCACCCGCACCGCGATATGGAAATCATATCGTATGTGATTGATGGCAGCCTGACACATGGGGACAGTCTGGGGAACCAAAATGCCATTTCGCGCGGCCATATCCAATATATGAGCGCAGGAACCGGGATTATGCATAGCGAACACAATCGGGGCAACGAAACACTGCGTTTTTTGCAAATTTGGCTCAAACCCGACACCAAAGGACTGACTCCAAAGTATGGCGATTACGGATTCAAGCCGGAACAACGCAAAAACCAGTTGCTGCACATGGTGTCGCCTGTATCCGGGACAGCGCCGGTGCGAATTAATACCGACGCCAATCTCTACACGATCGAACTCGACGCGGGACGCTCGCTCGAGTTTCCGGTGCTCGCAGGGCGTCAGGCCTATCTGGTCCAGGTCGAAGGCAAAGCGGAGATCAATGCGATTCCGCTGCTGCCCAAGGATGCGCTGGCCAGCGTAGAAGAGTCTTTAACAATTAAGGCAGTGGAGGATTGCCACGTGGTGATCCTGGAAATGAAAAAGTTATAATCAGATTGATAATAAAAATATATTGGAGGAAATGATGATGAACAGTAAGTTTTTTGATGCGGTGAAAACCAGACGGACCCGTTATGCTCTCAGTAAAGATCCGGTGATTAGCGATGAACGCATTCAGGAGATCGTGAACGAGGCGGTGAAACATACCCCGTCGGCCTTCAATTCGCAAAGCGCACGCGTTGTAATTTTGCTGGGGGCGCAGCACGACCGGCTATGGGATATCGTGAAGGCGGAGTTGAAAAAAATTATGCCGGCCGAAGGCTACGGCGCTACCGAAGAAAAAGTCAACGGTGCATTTCGCAGCGGCTATGGAACGGTTCTGTTCTTTGAAGATCAGAGTGTAGTCGAA
>CAZOJA010000468.1:0-2158 GCA_964579955.1 uncultured Veillonellaceae bacterium
TGATCAAACTGATGACCGTCGTATCGCTGGTATTCGCTCCGGTCATTTATCAGTATGGCGGAATTATCTCCAAGTTCATCAAGTAGAACCCGATATCCTGGATTGCAAGACAAAGACCCCGGCTTAATGCCGGGGTCTTGTTATTTGACGGGCTTATTTCGTGATTATTGCTGCTCTTCCATCCTGGCCGCCTCAATCAGCAATGGCACCACCTGTTTTTTACGCGACATCGTACCGGGCAGCACGAAGGTGTTCTCCTCGTTCTCTTCGCCGAATGCTCGCCTGAGCAAACTGACCGGTTTACCGGCAAACAGCAGGTGCGTCGTCTCCTGCAGGATATCCGTGACCATCAGCAGCGCCAGTTCAAAACCTTCTTTTTGCCGCAGACTCAGCAACGCGCCGCCCAAAGTCTCCCAGCGATTTACCAGCATATCCGCCGCGTCCATCACCGACACCTGGCTGATCGCCACCCGATATTCACCGATCTGGAATTCCTTCAGATCGTGGCGGACGATTTCTTCCGGTTCCACATCATTAAAGCGTGAACCGGCTCTTAGCAGCGCCATGCCGAATTCTTGCAGATCAACCCCGGCAATCTTCGCCAATCGCTCGGCTACGTCCTTGTCTTGTTGGGTAACGGTGGGCGACTTAAACAACAACGTATCGGATAGCACACCGGCCAGCAACAGCCCGGCAACATCCGCAGGAATCTCGACATTACGATGCCAATGCATGCTGGCGACAATCGTACAGGTGGACCCTACCGGATCGTGACGGATAAAAATCGGTTCGCCCGTTTCCAGACCGCCTAGACGGTGATGATCAACAATCTCAATGATATGGGCTTCTTCCACTCCTTCGACTGCCTGGGTTTTCTCATTGTGGTCGACCAGCACCACTTTGACCCGTTCCGGCACAATCAAACGGTCGCGGTTGATCATGCCGATCACTTTGCCGTTTTCAGTGACCGGATAGTTGCGGTAACGGGTCCGCACGGTAATTTCGCGGATATCGCTGACCAGGTCCGATGGTCTGAAACTGACGACATTCGTCTGCATGACGACACGGACAGGAATACTTTGATTGATCAACCGGGCCGCTGTATAAGTATCAAAACGGGTGCGGTATATTACCGTTCCCCGCAAGGCGGCCGCTTCACGCAGCGCATTGCTGGCAGTAGCATTTCCCGTCAGAATCAGCATGTCCACCCCGCATTCCAGCAAGGTCAGCTGCGCCTCTTCCCGGTCGCCCGCCAATGCGATATCTCCCTCGTGGATCAGTTTGCGAAAAGTTTCGGCCTTTGCCGCAGCGATCCAGATCTTGCCGCGAACGGTCCGGTCGATCTCGCCCGCCACCTCGACCCGGCCGTCCAGCACTGCCAAAATCCCGCGAAATGTCACCTCCGCCGAAGCAAGGTCCGGCATTTCCAGTTCCTCGAAATAGCGGTGCGCCAAATCGCCCACCGAAACAATGCCGAGCAGGCTACCCTTTTCGTCGATAACCGCAGCCGATTTGCCGCGGCTCTCCCGCATCCGTTGTCCCAGTTCCTTGATCGTCTGATCCGGATGGATCGTCACTGAGGCCGGCGACATGATGTCGCGCGCCCGGGGATACAGATCAGGAATCAAAACCGGCGTTTCCATCCCAAAACGTTCGAGCACAAATCGGGTCTCAGCATTGATTTTGCCGGCCCGGGCAGGAACCGCCGTGTCGCCGAGCGCCCGCTTCAAATGCGCATAGCCGATCGCCGAACAAATAGAATCAGTATCGGGATTGCGATGCCCGATCACATAAATTGGCCTTGACATGGGAACCCCCTTACATGCTATTTTAAATATTATACTATACTATAGGCAGGGTTTGAGCATCCTTTTGTGGAATCCTTGAACTAGAGACTGCGGAGGGACTGCCGTTGAGCGATTTGAACGACCGAATAAAAATAATGCCTGGCGCCGAACCGTTCCTGCTGCCGGGAGGTCCGCGCGGCGTGCTACTGATCCATGGCTTTACCGGCTCACCGGCCGAAATGCGTCTGCTCGGCGAAAAACTGGCGGCGCAGGGGTACACCATACTGGGTGTTCGCCTGCCCGGCCATGGCACCGTTGTGCAAGACATGGAACCGACCGGCTGGCGTCATTGGTACGGGTCGGCGGTCGAC
>CAZOJA010000469.1:0-2151 GCA_964579955.1 uncultured Veillonellaceae bacterium
GCCGATGTCAGCCATACGCTGGTCGATGGCCGGGTGCTGTATCGCAAAGGCGAGTTCACCACGCTGGACATCGAGAAGGTGAAGGCGGAAGCCGGTGCCCGTGGCCTGCGGCTGGTCAAGTAGAGTTCACAGCAAAAGGAGGAATTTGCTTGTATAAAATCATCAAGGCGGAGGAGCTGTCCGCCGGCGTCCAGTCCTTTATCGTGGAAGCGCCGCTGGTAGCTCGCAAATGTCAGGCCGGTCAGTTCATCATCCTGCGGATCGATGAAGCCGGCGAAAGGATTCCCTTGACCATTGCCGACTATGACCGGGAAAAGGGAACGATTCAGTTGATTTTCCAGGAAGTCGGCGACACGACCAAACAGATGGGCAAGTTAAAAACCGGAGATTATTTGCTGGATGTGGCAGGACCCCTGGGGAAAGCAACCGAAGTCGAAAATTTCGGCACGGTGGTTTGTATCGGCGGCGGCATCGGTGTAGCGCCGGTCTATCCCATCGCCCGTGCATATAAGAATGCCGGCAATCGCGTGATCTCGATCATTGGCGCCCGTAATGCGGATCTGTTGATCATGGAAAAAGAGATGCGTTCAGTCAGCGATGAACTGTTCATTACTACTGATGACGGATCGGCTGGCCGCAAAGGCCTGGTCGTCGATCCATTGAAAGACATGATTGCCGCCGGCGAAAAAATCGCCCGGGTCATGGCGATCGGACCGATGGTGATGATGCGCGGCGTGGCGGAAGTGACCCGACCGCATGGCATTCACACCCTGGTCAGCCTGAACCCGATCATGGTCGACGGTACTGGAATGTGCGGCGGCTGTCGCTGCAGCGTTGGCGGTGAGACCAAGTTTGCCTGTGTGGACGGTCCTGAGTTTGACGGGCATCAGGTGGATTTCAACGGCCTGATGTCACGGGCCCGCATGTATCATACGCAGGAGCGTCAATGCAAGGGGGACGGATCATGTCACAAGTAAAACATAAAATGCCGGAACAGGACGCACAGGTCCGGCGGCATAATTTTAATGAAGTTGCTTTGGGTTACGATGCCGAAACTGCCAAGGCTGAAGCGGCGCGCTGCCTGCAGTGCAAACATGCTCCCTGCCGCAAAGGCTGTCCGGTCGAAATCGATATTCCTGCGTTCATTCAGAAGGTCAAGGACGGCGATTTTGTCGCAGCCAACTCGATTATCCGCGAATACAATAATCTGCCGGCGGTTTGCGGCCGGGTCTGTCCGCAGGAAGATCAATGCGAAAAACTCTGTATTCGCGGCATCAAAGGCGAACCGGTCGGTATTGGCCGTCTGGAGCGTTTTGTAGCTGACTTTTCACTCGGCGGAACCTGTCCGCTGCCGCCGCCGCCACCCGAAGTGAAGATCGGCAAAGTGGCTGTCATCGGCGGCGGGCCGGCCAGTTTGACGGTGGCGGGCGACCTGGCCCGCATGGGTTATCAGATTACGTTGTTCGAAGCGCTGCATACGGCGGGCGGCGTTCTGATGTACGGAATTCCCGAGTTCCGCCTGCCCAAGGACATCGTGAAATGCGAAATCGAAACTCTCAAGTACCTCGGCGTGGAAGTCGTTGTCAATGCAGTGATCGGCAAAACGTTCACCGTAGACGAACTGATGCAGGAAGAAGGCTATGATGCCGTATTTATCGGCACCGGCGCCGGATTGCCGCACTTCATGAAGATGCCGGGCGAAAACCTGAATGGCGTGTATTCGGCCAATGAATTTTTGACCCGGGTCAACCTGATGAAGGCCTATAAATTCCCCGAAACGGCCACCCCGGTTCAAATCGGCCGCAATGTCGCCGTGGTTGGTGGCGGCAATGTGGCGATGGACTCGGCGCGTACCGCTTTGCGGCTGGGTGCGGAAAATGTGTATATCGTCTATCGTCGTTCGCGGGACGAAATGCCGGCCCGGGCCGAAGAAGTCGAACATGCGCATGAAGAAGGCGTGATTTTCCAGCTGCTGACCAACCCGGTTCAGGTGGTCGGCGATGAAAACGGCTGGGTCAAAGGATTGGAATGTGTCCGGATGGAGCTTGGCGAACCCGATGCTTCCGGTCGTCGTCGTCCGGTAGAAAAGCCGGATTCAAATTTCGTACTGGATGTGGAGACGGTGGTCATTGCCATCGGGCAGGGACCGAA
>CAZOJA010000470.1:0-2150 GCA_964579955.1 uncultured Veillonellaceae bacterium
CTACACATAGAGGCACACTCTTTCCCTACACGACGCTCTTCCGATCTCCATCGAACTAGTCAATCAAAACAAGGCTTACATCGCCTTCCACTGCGGAACCGCCAGCTTTGGCTCAAATATCGACGGCTTTTTGGAAGCGTTACAGCTGGCCAACGGCCATGCTCTGCACATCGCCCATGTCAACAGCTATACGCGGGGTGTCAAGCGTCCCTACATGACAGAAACCGAAGAAGCGATCAACGCGTTGGTCAACAATCCGGCCATCCGTTCCGAATCCTATCTGTCGCCAATGAACGGCACCAGCGCCAAATGCAGTCAAGGCGTTCCCGAAAGCCTGCAGACCCAACTCGTTCTGGCCCAAGGAGGCTTCGCCAAGACTGAAGCCGGTTTCGAGGAAGCAATCCGCGCTGGTTGGGCCAACATCAATATTGAAGAAGGAGGCCGAATGGTGCTGGCCACTGGTGAACGCGCCGTCGCTTATTGGCGGCAGCTCGGCACAGATACCACCGTCAGCTTCAAGGTCAATCCGCCGGAACCGCGGATTCGCCTGGCCACCGCCAAACGGCCCGACGGGCGGTTCGTGGTAGACTGCATCAGTACCGATGGCGGCGGAATCCCCCGCAATGTCATCGTGCAGATGGGACTGGCGCTGGTTAAACTGCAGGCGTTGACCATGAAGGAGTTCGTTCAGAAGACCAGCTACAATCCGGCTCGAATTCTCGGCCTGACACAGAAAGGTCATTTCCACCCCGGCGCAGACGCCGATATTTCAGTGCTGTGTCTGGAAACGCAGCAACCAGTGATGAGTCTGGTCAATGGCAAAGTCATCATGCACAAAGGGTATGTCTGCGGCAGCGGCGCGCAGGCGATCACCAGCGCTGCCGGAGCCGATTATGTCAAAGCGAAAGGTCTGACCCCCCTCGTCGTCGATCTGGCCAGTGGCGGATTTTATCAACCACTCTGAATCAAAAATAAAGGGAGGCTTCGTTCATGGTCTATGTAGGCGCTTTGATTGTCTGTCTCACAATCTATCTGCTTGTCAAACAATACGAAACCAGGATGGTTCTGTTCGGCTCCGGCCTGTTAATGGCTTCATTGACGCTGAACCCGCTGGCAGCCTTCGATGCGTTCGCCAAAACCATGGTGACCGGCGGACTGATCCAGGCGATTTGTTCGGTCATGGGTTTTGCCTTGGTGATGAAAGCGACCGAATGCGACCGTCACCTGATCAACCTGGTCGCCAACGGACTGCAAAAGGTCCGTCCGATTCTGATTCCGGGCGCTATGCTTGGAACTTTCGCGATTAATATCGCCCTGCCCAGCGCGGCCGGGGTATCTGCCGCGGTCGGAGCGATCTTCATCCCGATCCTGATCTCGGCCGGCGTTCACCCCGCCATCGCAGGCGCCGCGGTATTTGGCGGCACCTTTGGCAGCATGCTCAACCCTGGACTTGCACACAATCCCTTCATCGCCAAAATCGTCAATGTTAGTGTTATGGAGGTCATTGCTGTTCATGCCAAGGCTGACATTGTTGCGGTTGTGATCGGTGCCATCTCGATTACGATTGTAGCCTATGTTCTCAAGGAAGATCGCGGTTATGTAGCTCCCGGAACATCTGGATCGGATCAGAAAGAACTGAAAGCGAATATTTTCTATGCACTGGTTCCTGTCATTCCAATTATTCTGCTGGTTTTGGGTGCGACTGGAATCGTTCCTGCTTTGAAAAAACTCGGCGTCGCACAAGCGATGTTGACAGGAATCATCATTGCAATTGTAGTTACTCGTAAGAATCCGGCGGAAGTAACGAAGTCTTTCTTTGACGGCATGGGAACCGCCTATGGACAGCTTATGGGAATCATTATTGCTGCTGGCGTGTTTGTCAGCGGTATGCAAGAGATTGGCCTGGTAAAGGCGTTTATCGACATGATGATCGCTTCGACAGGAATCGCCAAATATGCCGCGACATTCGGCCCGTTTGCCCTGGCAATCATCGCCGGTTCCGGCGATGCAGCGGCTTTCGCTTTCAACGAAGCCGTTACCCCCCATGCCCTGAAATTTGGTATTGAACCAATTCGAATGGGCAGTATCGCAACATTGGCCGGTGCATTAGGCAGAACCATGTCTCCGATTGCCGGCGCCTGTATCATTTG
>CAZOJA010000471.1:0-2134 GCA_964579955.1 uncultured Veillonellaceae bacterium
CCTTCAAAGTGCAAAACCTGAACCCGCACGACTGGGCACTGGTGTTCGGATTCGCGTTAGTGCCGCTGTTCGTGAATGAATTGATCAAATTGGTGCTGCGGATGAAAGAAAAACAGGCATAAGCCTGCCGCAAGTGGTAAACTATAGATATGTTGCGAAAAGACCGGCTTGGGCTCGAATTGATGTTGTTTTTGGTGGTCCTGATCTGGGCCGCCAATCAGACGATCGGCAAACTGGCGATGCGGGAGATGTCCCCGGCGGTATACACCAGCCTGCGCTTCTTGCTTGCTGCGCCACTGATGCTGCTCGTCCTGAAGTGGCGGGAAGGCGGCTGGGGCTTTGAACGGCGGGAACTGCCCCGACTGGTCGTGATCGGCCTGATTGGCGTCACCGTGTACCAGACGATTTTCATTGCAGCGTTGAAGTACACTTCGGTCACCAATCTGGCGCTGATGATGGGGATTTCACCGATTTTCACCGTGCTGCTGGGCGCTGCCACCGGCCAGGAAAGAATCCGTGGCGCGATAGTCAGCGGCTGTCTGGTTGCGTTCAGCGGCCTGGTGCTGGTCCTGCGTTACGGACCGAATCAGGCCGGCGCGGCCGCAGCCAGTCTTTCCGGCGACGGGCTGGCGCTGTTAGCCAGTTTTCTGTGGGGCTTTTATCCGGTGATGGTCATGCCGCTGCTCAAATCGCACTCCGGGCTGTGGGTCACCGCCTGGTCCGCCGTGCCGGGAACTATAGGGCTCTTGCTGTTCAGCGCCGCCGAGATGTGGACGCTGTCCTGGAGCTCATTCAGCGGACTGGCCTGGTTTGCGGTGCTGTTTGCGGCGATTCCGGTCACCGTCTTTTCCCTGTTGATGTGGTATCTGGGCGTCGAACGCCTCGGCGCCAATCAGGTCATGGTCTATATGTACCTGGTGCCGCCTGCCAGCATCGCGATCGCCTATTTCAGCATCGGTGAACAAATCAGCCTGTTGCAGCTGGTTGGCGGCGCAGTCGCCATGCTGGGGCTATATCTGGTCAAGCGGGCCGCGGTCTCGCCGCGAAACTAAAACCGCGCCGCGCCAATAAAAATGATCTCCGGAGTTTCCGGAGATCATTTTTATTGCCCGCTGAGCTTCAGGTCCCAACGCTGTTCCGTCAATTGATTTTTCCAGGTGTTGTTCGGCTTTTCTTCCGTGAGTCTGAAGCCATATTGCTCGTACAAATGTGTTGCAGCGTCTAGTCCTTGGAAGGTCCAGAGAAAAATATGCTGATAGCCCTGTTGCCGACAAAACGCCATCAGTGTATCCATTAACCTTCGCCCCAATCCACAGCCGCGGAATTCGGGTTCGATCAGAAACCAGCGCAATTGGGCGGTCTGCAGGTCGATTCTGACAAGGGCAATAAACCCGGCTATCCGATCTTCTGACTCCGCCAACCAGATCTCGCCGCCGGCTGGGTTTTCCAGAAAAGCCAACAATCCGGCCAGCACGTATTTTTCAAAGACCTGATCCAGCTCATACTCTCGTTCATACAAGACCCCATGTCGAAACACGATATATCCGGCGTCACCAGGACGCCGCGTGCGGATCTTGAAGTCCAACTGGATTCCCCTCCCTGATTAAAAATCTCTATTATTTATATTACGTATTACAATATCAGACCCTTTGTCGTTGTCAAGGTTTCGTCAGAAATTTCAATTATCCGGCACACGCAGGATAAGCCGAAGAAAAGGCGAATAGAATTTAATATCTGAATAATAAAGGGGTTAGTACCATGGACAAAATCAAAGAATCCGTCTTGCGCCACAAAGAAACCGTAGTCTCGCTGCGCCGCTATTTTCACCAGCACCCGGAAGTGGGCGGCGAAGAATTCGCCACGCAGGCAAGAATCATCGAAGAATTGACAGCGCTTGGTCTATCGCCGAAAAAGATCGCTGACACCGGCGTCATTGCCGACCTGCAGGGAGCACATCCCGGCAAGATGGTCGCGCTGCGCGCCGACATCGACGCGTTGCCGATCCAGGATGAAATTGACAAACCCTACAAATCGACCATCCCCGGCAAATGCCATGCCTGCGGCCATGACGCCCACACGGCGATGCTGCTCACACTGGCCCGGGTCTTCACCGATCTGAAAGCCGACATCCATG
>CAZOJA010000472.1:0-2133 GCA_964579955.1 uncultured Veillonellaceae bacterium
GGGGAATTTTAAGCAACTCTTTGCGGCGGCTAAATCGACCATTGGTGTCGCGCCAGGCGACTATGTTTTTGGCGACAGGACCCTGAATACCTGCGACATGCCGCAAGAGTTCGACGGAAGCCGTGTTGAGGTCAACACCTACGTGATTGACTGCCGATTCAACAACTCCATCAAGTGCCTGCAATAATTCTTTTTGATCGACATCATGTTGATATTGGCCTACGCCAATTGCTTTAGGTTCGATTTTGACCAGCTCGGCCAGCGGGTCTTGTACCCGACGGGCGATCGAGACGGCGCCGCGCAGAGAAACGTCGAGATCCGGCAATTCGTCCTTCGCTAGTTTGGAAGCAGAATATACAGACGCACCGGCTTCATTGGTAATAACATAATGCAGCGACAGTCCGTGGTCGCGGATCAATCCGGCGAGAAACTCCTCTGTTTCATAAGAGGCGGTGCCATTGCCGATTGCGGCGAGAGTTACATTATGGCGGCGAATCAACTCCAGCATAAGTTTAGCAGACGACTGGCGTTGTGATTCACTGTGGGTCAGATAAAATACAGTAGTAGCTAGCACGGTTCCTTGGGGATTGACGATAGCAGCTTTGCAGCCGGTCCGGTAGCCGGGATCGAGTCCGAGCACGCAGTGGCCTGCCAACGGCGGAATCAGCAGCAGTTGACGCAAATTTCGCCCAAACAGGCTGATTGCTTGCTTTTCGGCATTTTCAGTCAGTGCATTGCGAACTTCCCTTTCCATGGAAGGGAACAGCAGCCGTTTGCAGCTGTCCTGCACTGCTTCGCTGATGTCTTGGCTCCACAGACAAGGTGTTTTAATAATTTGCTTTAGAATTGTTTCGGTCAGGGCCTCTTGGGGAATTTCAAAATGTACCTTGAGTAATTTTTTTGTTTCACCGCGATTGACAGCTAAAATCCGATGTGAGGGCATATGATTGACTGCTTCACGATATTCGCGGTAAGTGAGAAAGTCGGGCGCTTCGGCTTCTGGTACTGCCAATGACGTGACAATTGCCGCTGACTTCCAAGTTTCACGGCGAAGCAGTGAACGCAAATCGGCTCTCTCCGCTACGACTTCAGCAACGATATCACGTGCTCCTGCCAGAGCGTCTTCTGCGGTTTCCACACCAAGCTCTGCATTGATGAATTCACTTGCTAGTAGAAGGCGATTCGCCGAAACGGGGTCGACTTGAGTCAACATCCGTTCAGCTAATGGTTCGAGTCCTTTTTCCCGGGCAATTTGCGCCCGGGTCCTTTTTTTCGGTCGATAGGGCAGGTACAGGTCTTCCAGTTCCTGCAGCTTTTGCGCGCCTTCAATCGCTGCGGTCATTTCAGGGGTAAGTTTGCCCTGAGACTCGATGACCGCAAGAATTTCTTCCTGCCGTTTGGCGACATTGCGCAAGTATTGCAACCGCTCTTCCAACAAACGGATTTTTTCTTCGTCCAGATCTCCGGTTGCTTCTTTTCGGTAACGGGCTATAAAGGGAAGTGTATTGCCGGCATCCAGCAATTCGATCGTTGCATCGACCTGAGAAACTCGAATGCCAAGTTCCTTGGCAATCATCGCGGGGATTTCATGGATTTTCATTGCTGCACCTCTTGTTGTTTGTTTTCCTGTCCTTAAATAATGGGACTATTGATTACACTTGTCAAGTTTGCTTAATAAACTTGGTCTGCAACTGCGTTTGGGTTAGCGATATTTTGCAATGATATTTTTATTTTTTTATTTGCAGGAAAAATAACATAGGGTGAGGAAAGTAATAAATACAAAACAGAGTGGTACGACCAGCGTTCCACTATAAGTGGTGAACTATATAGTTGACGAGGTGAACGAAATGCCCCGTTTTATGCCAATAAAGCATGTGCGCACATATACAGAGATTGTGGAGCAAATTTCTGCAATGATCCGTAACCAGGAACTCATGCCGGGGGACCGCCTGCCATCGGAGCGGATGCTCTCCCAGGAAGTCGGAACCGGCAGGCAATGTTTACGCGAAGCATTAAGTGTTCTTGAAGTACTAGGTTTGATTGAAGTGAAAAAAGGACGGGGGACTTTTATTCGCGCCGATGCGTTACAAAACTTGGCTGCTAATTCTTTTGATGCGGAACAGTTTGACAGTC
>CAZOJA010000473.1:0-2124 GCA_964579955.1 uncultured Veillonellaceae bacterium
TGGTGGATACGTTGGAAATCAAAGCACAAGGGCATGATGTCGTCATCAGTTATCCCAAAGAAGGCGTTGCCTATGCGGTCGAAGCGATGGCGCTGATCAAGGGCGCCAAACAACCGGAACTTGCTAAAAAATTCCTTGACTGGGCCTCCACCGCCGATATGCAGAAACTTTATGAAAGCAACAAGATCTTCTTCATTCCGACCAACCCGGATGTGAAAGTGCAGGATCCTGCACTCGATATGAGTAAAGTCAAGTTCGTGGAAGTCGATATCCTGAAAGCAGGCAAAGACCGTCAGCGTCTCGTCGACCGCTGGATTAACGAAGTAATCAAATGAGACGCGACCCTGCCCTCGTTTCAGCAATTGCTGCCCTGTGGCTGGCGTTGGGGGTATTTGTTTTATACCCCTTCGCCCGCCTATTACAGGTCACTTTTTTTGCCGACGGCCATTTCAGCCTAGCCAGCCTGGAACGGATCTTCACCAACTGGTATGACCGGGCCGCAGTCTTTAATAGCCTGCAGTTGGCCTTCGCCGTCGCGTTGGCCGGTGTACTGCTGGGCTTTATCTTTGCTTTTGCCGTGACCCGGATGAATCTGCCGCGTCCGGTCAAGTGGTTCCTGGGCGCCGTACCGGTATTGCCGCTGATTTCACCCCCCTTTACCAGCAGCATCGCAATTACGTTGGCGCTGGGTCCCAACGGCATGTTCTTTCGCTGGTTCGGCTTGCCGGAATTCACGATTTACGGTTTTTGGGGCACCTGGTTGTCAGAGACTCTGACCGTCTTTCCTGTCGCATTTCTTACGCTGTCGGCCGTGCTGGCAGCGATCGATCCGAATTTGGAAGATGCCTCGCTCAGTTTGGGGCGTTCCCGGCTTGGTACGTTCTTCTCCATCACTTTGCCGCTAACCACGCCGGGCTTGGCCAATGCCTTTTTGTTGCTGTTCGCCAGCTCGCTGGCCGACTTTGCCACACCGCTGGTGCTTGCCGGGCATTCGTTCCCTGTTCTGCCAACCCAGGCCTATCTTCAGATCACCGGGCTGCACGACTTGCGCGGCGGCGCTTCATTGTCATTCATCCTGCTGATCCCGGCGCTGGTTGTTTATTTTCTCCAACGCTACTGGATCGGTGAAAAAAGTTATGTCACCATCAGCGGCAAATCCGGGCCGCGTACCGGCATCCGCAGCTTGGGGCTCGCGCCGGAAGCTGTTGTGCTGTTGGTTTGCCTGCTGGTTTCCGTTTTCATCCTCTTCTTGTATGCGATCATCTTTCTCGGTTCGTTGGTCAAGGTCTGGGGAGTGGACTACAGTCCCACCTTCGAGCATTATGACTACGTATTCAACCGGGGCATGAAAGCGATCAAGGACACCATCCTGATCGCGCTGGTCGCCACCCCGCTCGGCGCGATTCTTGGCACCGCCTTCGGTTATATCACTTCACGCATGCGGTTTCCTGGCCGGCGGTTCATGGAATTCACCGCACTGCTGAACTATGCCCTGCCAGGCACGGTTGTCGGTATTTCTTACGTTATTGCCTTCAATACCGGCCCGCTGGTGCTAACCGGTACGATGGCGATCATTGTAGCCGCCTACGTGTTCCGCTATGATGCCACCGGCATTCGTTCCACGATTGCCTCTTTGCAGCAGATTGACCTTTCGCTGGAAGAAGCGTCGCTCTCGCTCGGCGAATCGGCGTTCGGCACGTTCCGCAAAGTCACCCTGCCGCTGATCATCCCTGCCGTGACCGCCGGGATGAAGTTTCTGTTCATCCGGGCGATGACAGCAATCAGCGCCACCATCTTCTTGATCTCGGTCCACTGGACCCTGCTCACCACCCGCATCCTCGAATGTATGACCGAACTCCAGTTTGCCCAGGCTTCGGCCTTTTCCGTCGTGCTCATCCTGATCGTATTTGCCGCCAGCGGACTGATCTCTCTCGCGTTCCGCCTGGCTTACCCCCGATATTCCCGCTAAGGAGGCTAATTCATGTCGGTTGGTATTTCGATCGAACATCTGACGAAAGTCTTCGTCAAAGACAAAAATCAATTCCGCGCCGTGGACGATGTACATCTCAGCGTCAATAAAGGCGAATTGGTCACCTTCCTTGGTCCTTCCGGCTGCGGCAAAAC
>CAZOJA010000474.1:0-2121 GCA_964579955.1 uncultured Veillonellaceae bacterium
ACATTAATTACCGAAGGGTCAGGCGGACGCGTTATCGAAGTCACTCCACAGCATGAAATTGTCTGGGAGTTTATCAGTCCGTACTGGGGCGCCCATATGAAAATGAACATGGTTTACAGAGCCTATCGAGTTCCTTATGATTGGATTCCGCAAAATCCCACCCTGTTGAAACCGCCATTCAACCGATAGAAGTTAAAACGTTTCGCGTACCGGGCGCCTCAAATTGCCGCAACAAAGAGACCGTAGTAGAAGGCGTGATGCCTTATCAGGGAACGACCGCGTTGTGCATTGCGGATGATGAAGAAGCAAAATAACGACAAAAGGACGAGGGTTATTAAAGCCCTCGTCCCCAGTCCTTGTTTAGTGAAGTGTCTAGCAAAGTGAATTTGGGAGGGACTGCTATGACTAACATCAAAGAAACCAGCCCAGTCGGTCCAGGTCCTCAAACAATGAAGCCGCAAGAAAAAATGCGAAATATGGTGTATTGGGCACTGTCACTACTGTTACCTTTGGTAATTTTGCTGCTGCCGGAATATGCCGGGATGACAGTTACGGTTAAGCGCTTTTTGGCCTTGACTGTGTGGGCTGTTACCGCTATGGCGACTGATATTTTGCCTAGTGCGTTAATAGCCATACTGCTGCCAATATTCTACATTGTGGCAGATGTTGCAAAGCCGCAGGCGGCATTGGCGCCTTGGACAACGAGCGTAGTGTGGATTACAGTTGGGGGCATGCTGGTCGCCAACGTTTTGATGACCTCAGGCATTGCCAAGCGCATTGCCTATTTGACCATCATTAAAAGCGGGGGAACTTTTAATGGCGCTCTTATTGGTTTAACGATAACCGGTATCGCTATCAATCCTTTTGTGCCAAGTATTATGGGAAAGTTGGCGATCATTGTTCCTATTGCAATGGGGATTTGCCAAGTATTCAAAATGGAACCGCAATCCGGTGGAGCCTCTGCTGTCATGCTTGCCGCCTTTTTAGGGGTTGCTACCGCGAGGATCGGTTTTTTTACCGGAGATGGAGGCATACCCATGATGGTGAATATCGTGAGCAAAGTAACCTCTTCACCGGTTTCCTGGACGGAGTATGCTTATCACAATTTGTTTATCGCTTTATCTTTGACATTGGTCGGACTGATTATTGTTATCTTGGCATTAAAACCGGAAACGGAGTTGGAGGCCAAGGAAGTAATCGTGCAAAAATACAAAGAAATGGGTCCGCTGACATTGCCGGAGAAAAAAGTTGGCGTGATTTTGGCTGTTACAATTATTGCATTGCTGACAGATTCCATCCATAAAATTGATCCGGGATGGATTTTCGTTATCTTGGGAGGCATCTGCTTCCTTCCCGGCGTTAACTTGATGGACGATACCCAACTGGGAAAGCTAAACTACAAAATGATATTTTTTGTGTCTGGTTGCATGTCGATTGGTATTGTGGCAACATCATCGGGATCGGGAAAGTGGCTGGCTAATGTATTGTTTCCTTATTTGGCTGGAAGCAGCGCAATGTATACAATGCTTGCCGGCTGGTTTTTTGGCGTCGCGATTAATTTTCTGTTAACGCCACTTGCCGCAATGGCGAGTTTCACAGCTCCTATTGCCGAAGTCTGTGTAAAGGCGGGTTTGAATCCGTTACCGGTGGTATATTCTTATCTATTTGGCTTGGATCAGTACATATTGCCTTATGAATTCGCCGGGTTGTTATTTGTGTATTCCTACGGCTACATTTCAATGAAAGCTTTGGTTAAAGTTGTTGCGATCAGAATGGCTGCAAGTGGTGTGGTGATGCTGGTTGTAGCATACCCATACTGGAAGTTGATTGGATTGATAAAATAGAGACAGAGAGCATTTGTTGGCAAAGAGGCAAGAAGAGCTCCCTGGTTTACGACTGGGGAGTTTTGCTAGTGTTGACTGTGATCCCCGTCAACAAGGAAGGAACTGCGTATTCACACAGTTCCTTCTGTATTAGTTGCAATATCGGCTAGTACGAGGTGTTTGCGCGCCGCTGAACGGTGGCTTAACAAGTTGGTTGTTTCGTCTTTGAAATCTGCAAATAATAAGTAGGGAGTTTTTATGTTTCCCGTGATTTCTCCTATCATACGGGCGATGTTGC
>CAZOJA010000475.1:0-2113 GCA_964579955.1 uncultured Veillonellaceae bacterium
CGGAAACACTTCCAGCGGCGCGCCTGACAGATAGATCGTAATCAGGCTGGCCATGCCCAAACCAACGGCGATCGGCGTATTCCATAGCAGCAAGAAACCAAATATGACAAACAAAAAGATCGTCGGATCCATGAACATTATTGGGTTCCCCCCTTTTTCCAGGCGATCCAGCCGGCCTGAGCGAAGCGCATGAAGCAGAAGAACGCGCCGACGGTAATCGCCAGACTGATCATCCATTCCGGCCAACCGAGAGCCGGTGTTTGTTGCTTCAGCATCATTTGGGTCTCGATCATGTCAAAGCTCAGTACGAACAACAGGGCGAACATGCTGAGCGTCATCAGCGTCACTAACGCCGATACGATACGAGAAGCCTTTTTCGGCATATACATGAGCACCAGGTCGAATCCGAGATGGGCGCCCCGCTTGGCAGCGGCCGCCGCTCCGATAAAACAGCTCCAGACAAACAGGTTGGTCGTAATCTCTTCCGTGAAAGAGAGAGATGTGCTAAGTAAATATCGTGAAACCACGTTGGCAAAATTCAAAATCAACATAAGACCCAAAGAAATGATCAGGAACCAGTCTTCCAGGGCATCGAAAATTTTCCAGAACAAGGTGTCACCTCCCATTTGACTTTAACATCAGAAAAGCCAAGTTTTTCAAAGAATCAACGTCGGAGTCAGGATTTGATAAAACGGCGGTCCGGCCGGGAAGGACCGGACCGCCACATGGCAGCTGCAATAGCCTGGTTTCGTTAGTTACTTGCCAGCGGCTATGAACAGATCCAGCAATTCTTTGCCGATGATCGGCTCCTGCTCTTTATACACCGAGGTAACGGTTGCCTGGAACGCTTTGATTTGCTCCGGCGTCAGCACATTGACCTGCAATCCCTTTTTCTTCATTTCATCAAGTTGTTTCGCTTCTTCTTCACGGGTCAGCTTGATATTGAGTTCCATTGCTTCCTCAGCGGCTTTCTTCATGATCGCCTGGGTCTCTTTGTCGATCGAATCCCAGAGTTTTTTATTCACGCCCAGAACGATCGGGTCATACGAGTAGTTGCAGATGGTCATGTACTTTTGTACTTCGTTCAGCTTGGTCGTATAAATGACCGAGATCGGGTTCTCTTGTCCGTCAACCGTACCTTGTTGCAGGGCGGTGAAGACTTCCGAGAAACTCATGCTGGTGGGGTCGGCGCCCATCGCTTTGAACAGCGAGATGTACATCTTCATGCCCGGCACCCGGATTTTCAGGCCTTTCATGTCTTCCGGCGTTGCCAGTGGTCGCTTGCTGTTTGTCCAGTGACGGAAACCGTTCTCGCCGAATGCCAGCGGCTCGATTCCTTTGGCGCGAATCAGGTCTTTAACTTTTTCGCCCGGGGCGCCTTTCATCGCTTTGTCAACTGCGGCATTGTTCGGCATGATCCAGGGCATGCTGACAACAGCCAGCTTCGGCTCGATAACCGAATAAATGATCGTCGAATGCAGCGATGCTCCGGTTACACCGGCCGCAACCTGCTCGATGCCTTTCTGTTGGTTGCCGCTGGAGAGTTGTTCGTTCGGGAAGGTGGTGATTTCTACGCGGCCATTAGTGCGTTCTTTAACGAGTTCGGCCCATTTTTTCGCGCCGACGTTCCAGGGCGACGATTCGGACGGCGTGGTAACGCTCATTTTAATGCTGATCTTTTTCTGTTCGGCTTTTTTGGGTTCTTCCTTCTTGCCGCCGCAACCGACCATTACCAGGGAAATCGCCACTACGAGACACAGAACGAATACCAGACTCTTTTTCACTTTCACTGACCTGTCCCCTCCTCCTGATTTTTGAAATCATAAGCCGGAAAATTACCGGCAGATCTCCTTGACCGTCTTGGTTATATGGTCGGCAGATATTTTCACCAGTTGCTCCAGCGGCGGGCTGAACGGCACAGGCACAAACGGCGCGCCGATCCGGCGAATCGGAGCATCCAGCCAGTCAATCATTTCTTCTGCAACCAGCGCGGAAATTTCCGCTCCCACGCCGCCTTGCTTGACCGCTTCATGGACAATGACCAGACGCTTGGTTTTGCGAACCGAATCAAAAATGGTCTCTTTGTCGATCGGACTGATTGTCCGCAAGTCGA
>CAZOJA010000476.1:0-2105 GCA_964579955.1 uncultured Veillonellaceae bacterium
TTTCTGTACTCAAATTGTTTCACCTCTTTCCAAATTGATGAGTCGTCTCAATTGGATGGGGAACGCACAGCACAGGAACCCGAGGGGTGCGTTTACACGCACCCTGTCGGTTTGGGCAATCCGGCAATTTTGCAGGCGCCCTTGGCCGGTCCGGTCGGGAACAATGCATATAGTTCCTGCATTGTCACATTATTGTCTTTGCAGACTTTACGGACCATTGGCGCAATACCGAACTGTTTGAAATAGTCTTTCAGATAATTGATGATTTTCCAATGCTGTTCGGTTAACTCTTCAACCTCTTCCTCCTTTGCAAAATATTCCGCGATGTCTGTGCTCCATAGGTCCGGTTCAACGATGAAACCGTCCTCATCCAACTCGATTTGCTGCCCTTTGATTTCGACGAATGACATATACATATCTCCTCTCGTATATCCTCAGCGCATCGCGCAGGGACTTAATATTTGAACTGGGTCGAAGACCGGAAGGTCGTATTAGCATGGGTAAAGTCATCAAGGTGCTTGTCGGTGAACGGCAGGTCCGCGATTGTGAAGAAACGCTCCCAACCGATTCGTCCGATCCACTCGCCCATCCGTTCGCCCGGCCGTGCGTTGGCTGCCCAGACTTCGACAAGATGCTTCACCGCATCGGTCACTTCCGGCCAGAACGGCGGATTATTGGGAATGAACGGAATCGCCAGGCGCGAGAACATCGGCTTCGAGCGGGCGTTGGACACTTTGCCGCCGACCCAGATCGACACGCCGTCATTCTCAGGATCCATGATCTTGATGGCCGGACAGACCACTGTACAGTTGCCGCACATCATGCATTTGTCGGCATTGATTTCGACGCTCTTCAGCTTCGGGTTCGGTCGGATCGCGCCGGTCGGACAAGATGCAATCGTGTTGGGAATTTCGCAGATCTTGGATGCCAATTCGTGGTTAATCCGCGGAATTGTCCTGTGGATACCGACTACGGCGATGTCGGAGCAGTGGCAGGCGCCGCACATGTTGACGCAGCAGGCCACTGCGATGCGGCAGCGGGAAGGAACCGACTTCTTGCCGGTGAAATAGTCCACCATCGAATCCATAATGTTCTTGGTCAGGCCGGAAGCGTCGGTTACGGCGCTCTTGCAATGGACCCAGCCCTGCGTATGCACGACGTTGCTGATCGAAAGCCCTACGCCGCCCACCAGGTAATCTTTGTCGTCAAGCTCCTTCAGCAACGGCTCGAGTTTGGCCTTGTCAGAAACCAGGAACTCGACGTTGTTGCGGGTGGTAAAGCGCAAGAACCCGTCACAATACTTCTCGGCAATGTCAGAGATGTCGCGGATGAAATCGCTACTGACCAGACGCGCCGATGCAACACGAACCGAATAGAGTTCCTCGCCGGTCTCGCTGACATGGCGCAGCACGCCGGGTTGCGGAACTTCATGGTATAGCCACTTGCCATAGTTTCGCTTGATGATCGGCGGCAGCATCGTTTTATAATTGGGCGGGCCAAAATCTGTTCTAGCCATTTTTCACAACCTCCTCTTCTTTCCAGAAGATATAAGGATTCGCACGCGGGGCGCTGACCATCTGCGGCAGCGGCTTCAGGCCGATTCCTTCGAGGAAAGTGGCCAGGCTGAGACGTTCCACCAATTCACCCAGGCGCTCGCGGTTTTTCCCGTGCTCGGCCCAGAATTCGGTGATTCTTTCGACCAAATCCTTGATTTCTGTGTAAGGAGCTTCTGCTTTCATGAACGGAACCAGAATCCAACCGATCATCGCGCCCTTGACCACCGGAGCCTTACCGCCGATCTGGACGGTAATGCCGCGTTCTTTGCCAATCCTGAGCGCTTTCGGCATCACATTGATACAGTGCATGCAACGAACACAGTCCTCGGTGCGAATCGAGAGCGTCTGACTCTTTTCATCCCAGCCGAGAGCTTCGGTCGGGCACTTGCGGCAGACTTGAACCATGTTCATGCCTTCCGCTACATACTTGCGCACTTCTTCCTGATTCACCTGGATCGCGTCACGCCAGGTACCGATCAGGGCCATGTCGGAACGGGCCGAGGCAGCGGCGCAATCGTTGGGGCAGCCGGAAATCTTGATTTTGAATTT
>CAZOJA010000477.1:0-2102 GCA_964579955.1 uncultured Veillonellaceae bacterium
TCTATCCGATAGAACCGTTCAAAAATGCGCGGCAAATCTTCGGCCGGAATGCCAATGCCAGAATCTTTGACGGTAAACTGGACGACATTGCCCTCTCGGCAGGCTTTGATGAGGATTTTTCCGCCGTCTGGCGTATATTTCACCGCGTTGTCCACCAGATTAACCAATATCTGCTTGAGACGGTCGGGGTCGGTGAACGCCGACAAAGCGGCATCCGCTGCCTCGACAGTGACTGAAAGTTGCTTTTGCCGCCAGACCGGCGAGAGTTCCTGCACGACCGCATGCAGCAGGGGCACGGCCGGAACGGGAATGCAATGGAATTGTTGCCGGTACTCGGCTGCATCGATCTTGGCCAGTTGCAGCAGATCCTCCACCAACCTTTGCATCCGAGTGGATTCTGACAGGATAATTCCTGCGAAATGGCGGCTGTCGGCGGCATGATCGGCGGCGCCGTCCACCAGGGTTTCGGCGAAGCCGCGAATCGCAGTCAGCGGCGTCGAAAGCTCGTGCGAGGCATTGGCGACAAAATCCGCTTGGCGCTGCTGGATCAGTTGCAAACTGGTGATGTCATAGAACAACATCAGTGCGCCGGTCGTCTCGCTGTCCTTCAGCGGTAGAGAGACCAAAGACACCTGATAGATTTTGTTGATTCCCTGCCAACTCGTCCGAAACATCTGCTGCTGCGGTTGCCGGCTCTGCAGGGTTTCCCGCAGCGCGGCGTCCAGTTGGCTGCTGCCGAGAACTTTCAGATTATGCTGGCGCAACATGTTTGGCGTCAGATGGAACCAAAGCAGGGCACGGCGGTTTGCTTCCAGCAGGCAACCATGCTGATCGAACAGCATGACCGCATTGTCCATGTATTCAAGAATCAGCTGCAATTTTTGCTTTTCGGCCGAGATCTCAGCCAACTTGTCTTCCAATCGAGAAGCCAGATGGTTCAGGGACAGAGCCAGCACATCGATTTCGTTGCCGGCCCGGACGTGGACCCGTTCCGACAGGCGACCGGCGGCTATTCGCCTCGCAGCGGTAGTAATCCGTTCTATCGGATCAATGAACCTTTGCGACAGGTTGATGCTGAGCAGAACAGCCAGAATGAGCGTGACGGTAAAGGCGCCGGACAAGATCAACAGCAGGTGCTGGTAGTCGTCCGGGCTGATTTCGACGATGTGCCATACGATATAGCCGGCAAAGGCTGCCAGCGGCAACAGGATCAGCAGAAATGAATTCAGCAGTAATTGATTGCGGATTCCGCGACGACTCATGATTCGTCTCCCTTTGCGTACAAAGAAGGAGCATTCAGTATTGAATGCTCCTTCGCTATAATCTGTCCGTTAGTCTGACCGACGACTACCCCGACCACCGCGTTTTCCGTCAGTGGCTTTCTTCAGGTCGGTAAGACGCTCGTCGCTATCCTTGAGAAACTTCGACAAACGATCCTCGAACGAAGGAGCTGCCGGACGCAAGGGTCTACGCGGTTCCATCGGTCCCGAACGACGCGGCTCAAATACTGGCGGTTTGCGCACTTCGGAAGGAGGCTGCAATTGTTTGATCGAGAGACCGATCTTGCCGTTAGCATCGATGGAAAGCACCTTGACCTGAACCTTGTCGCGTTCTTTCAAGAAATCCTTTACATCGCGCACGTAAACGTCAGCAACTTCAGAAATGTGGACCAAACCGACTTTTCCACCGGGGAGTTCAATAAATGCGCCAAAATTGGTAATGCCTGTTACGGTTCCTTCAACTACCGCGCCGACTTCAATCGACATGCTTACAGCAGATCCCCCTTGCAATAATTGTATAGTTCATTATAGTCCTCTAATCGAAACAGTGTCAAGGAATATAGGGAACTTCGCCCGGTTTGACCAGTCCAAGCTGTTCCCTGGCAATTTTTTCGACGTATGCCGGCGCAGCCAGCTGTTTCTTTTCGTCGATCATCGCCTTGTTGGCCTGTTCCAGTTCGGCAATCCGATTTTTGAGACTGTATGTTTCCCGCTGGATGGTGTACAGTTCGAACTGCTGCTCTACCGCCAGATAGATAAAATAGGCGGCGGCCAGCAACGTCAGAACCCGAAACCATCGCACCCGGACTCTGCGACGGACTG
>CAZOJA010000478.1:0-2095 GCA_964579955.1 uncultured Veillonellaceae bacterium
TATGATGAAACGGATTCGGGTTCTCGTAGTTGACGATTCGGCATTGGTGCGCGAGCTGTTGACGGCCGGTCTGGCCAAAGACCCGGAACTTGAGGTTGTCGGTTCAGCAGCAAATCCATTTATTGCCCGCGATAAAATTGTAGAACTTCGCCCGGATGTATTGACGCTGGATGTAGAAATGCCACGCATGGACGGTGTCGACTTTTTGCGGCGACTGATGCCACAATATCCAATTCCGGTTATCATGGTCAGCGCCCTAACGCAAAAAGGCGCGCAAATTACGCTGGAAGCACTGGAAGCCGGAGCAATTGACTTTGTTACCAAACCCAGCACTGATGTCGCCCGCGGTCTTAACCAGATGCTGGCCGATTTGCGGCAAAAGATCAAGATGGCTGCCCAGGTTGACCTTTCCGCATGGAAACACCGTGCCGTCAAACGGGAGAAGACTGGTCCGGTCGTGGTTAGAACCGCTCTCAGCGAGTCGACTGACAAGGTCATTGCCATTGGCGCCTCGACCGGTGGCACTGAGGCGATTCGCCGTGTGATCAGCGCTTTTCCGGCCAATATGCCGGGGATTGTGATTGTTCAACATATGCCGCCGGGCTTTACCAAGCACTTTTCGGATAACTTGAACGAGATCTGTGAGATGGATGTGCAGGAAGCGCAAACCGGCGACCGGGTTATGCCGGGTCGGGTTTTGATTGCCCCAGGCGGCAAACACATGACGGTTCGGCGCTCCGGCGGGATTTATCTGGTTGATTGTCAGGAAGGCGAAAATGTTAATGGACACTGTCCGTCTGTGGATGTGCTGTTTCATTCAGTAGCCCGTTATGTGGCCGGCAATGCGGTGGGAGTCATCCTGACCGGTATGGGCGGCGATGGTGCAGAGGGACTTTTGGCGATGCGCCAGGCCGGAGCAAAGACGATCGCGCAGGACGAAACTAGTTGTGTCGTTTTTGGAATGCCAAAAGTTGCGATTGAGCGCGGCGCAGTTGAAAGAATCGGGCCTCTGGATTCGATCCCGCAGATGATTGTGTCGACGTTGGGTGGAGAGAAACGATGAGAGCGGTACCGATAGGCATTGGTGAATTAAAAGTATCCAACATGGCTGGCGATGTGCTGCGGTCCTATGGACTCGGTTCCTGCATCGGCCTGGTTATTTTGGCGCCCCGGCAGCGAACGGTCGGTATGTTGCATGTGGCGTTACCGGAGTCGAAAATCAATCAGCAGTTGGCCAAAGATCAGCCAGGTATGTTTGCAGACACCGGTATACCTTTTATCTTGCAGGAGATGGAACGATGCGGATGCACGGTCGGCGACCTGGTGATCAAAATTGCCGGTGGCGCCAGTGTAATGGACCCGGGCGCGACCTTCGAAATTGGCAAGCGCAATATTCTGGCCGTTAAAAAAACGCTGTGGCGGTACCACCTGGGACCGGTGGCTGAAGATGTCGGCGATGTCATCAGCCGCACCATGTCTGTATCGGTTGACACCGGTATCGTGACCGTGTCGTCACCCCGGAAAGGAGAATGGGACCTTTGATTTCTACAGAGCTAGTTCAGACCATTCTAGTAGTCGATGATTCGGGAACGGCTCGAATGATCATCAAACAGTGCCTGACCATCATCGGTCTCAAGGATAAGAAATTTATCGAAGCTTCTAACGGTCGTGACGCGATGGAGCTGCTGGGGCAGAACGCCATTGATCTAGTGGTGACCGACCTCAATATGCCAGTGATGGACGGTGAGGCGCTATTGCTGGAAATCAAGGGTTCAGCGACCTGGAAGCAGATTCCTGTCATTGTGATCACTAGTACCAGTAATGATGTGCGCGAAAAAGCTCTACGTGAAGTCGGCGCCGAAGCCGTCATCAGTAAACCAGTCAATCCGGCTGCGTTGCATGCAGCTTGGAAAAAAATCTGTGGAGCGAAGTGAAGAAAGATGGACCATAAAGCGGCATTACAAGAAGCAGTGTCGGAAATCTTTGAAAACATGGCGTTTCAAGAACTGACCCCCATAGCGAAAAATCCTTTGCCTTCGCAGGTATTGTGGTCTTTCCGGCAAGCGACGATGACGATCTATTCGCCGATTCAGGG
>CAZOJA010000479.1:0-2094 GCA_964579955.1 uncultured Veillonellaceae bacterium
GTAATCCCTGGGATCTGCAGCGGGTCACCGGCGGTTCGAGCGGAGGGTCGGCGGCGTCGGTGGCGGCGGGTAGTTCGGCCTTTTCCCTGGGTACCGATACCGGCGGTTCGATTCGGATTCCTGCCTCTTTCTGCGGCGTGGTCGGCCTTAAGCCGACCTATGGACGGGTCAGTAAGCGTGGCGTGATCCCGCTCAGCTGGTCGATGGACCATGCCGGACCGCTGGCGCAGACTGTCTGGGATGCGGCGGCGCTGCTGACGACGCTGGCCGGTTATGATCCGGACGATCCCGGTTCGGCTGATGTGCCTGGCGAAGACTATACAGCCGGTCTGAACGAAGCGGCACTCGACGTAAAAGGGCTGGTGGTCGGCATCTGCCCGCAGTATCACAACGGGCTGCTGCAGCCGGCCGTGGCGCAGGCGTTCGCGCAAGTGCTGGCCTGGTTCGAAGCCGGCGGCGCGGTGATCCGTGAGCTGACGCATCCGACGCGCGACGCGTTCAGTGTCGGCAGCATCATCACGATGTCGGAAGCCTATACTTATCATGAAAAGAATCTGGAGCAATGCGGCGAAAAATACGGTCCGAGTATCCGCTATCGACTGGAAAAAGGCCAGTATCTGCCGGCTTCGGCCTATATCAACGCACTGCGGCTGCGCCAGCAGGACCGACGGATCTGGGCGGAGATTTATCGCGGGATCGATGTTTACCTGTCGCCGACAGTCATCATGCCGGCGTTCCCGATCGGCGAGCAGACGGTGCAGTTCGGTCCGGATGCGGTCGACCCGCGCACCAATCCGGTGCTTATGTACTTGACATCCCTCGGCGACTTCAATGGATTGCCGGTGATTTCACTGCCTTGCGGCTTTGCTGGCGACGGTCTGCCGATCGGCTTTCAAATCCAGGGAAAACCGTTCGCCGAGGCGCAGGTCCTGCAGACAGCGTATGCCTACGAGCAGGCGCATCCGGCGATTCGCGAAAGGAAGTGCGGCTTATGGAAGTAAAAACCCTGCACAGCATGACCAGCGAGCTGAACGGGCGCAGTGTCAATCCGGCGCTCGAATCATACCTGCCCCGCTATGCCAAAGAAGTGGCAGGCCTGTTGGCGGCGGCCCGCGCGGCGGCTGAAAAATTTCCGCCTGAACTGGCGCCTGCATCCGTGTTCGTGTTGAAACCGGAGTTGCCGATCCGATAACGGAGGGAATTGTCGGCAATGCAGCGATAAAATATAAATGAAAAGCACGTAACGAAAATCTTTCCGGTAAGAGGAGCGGTCTGTTTACGTGCCTTTGCTATTCGGAAATCAAGTCGTGTTGATGCATTTTTTCAACCAAAAATGAAAATGTTTTAAAATTGAGTTTATTGTGCAAATTCGACTGGAAGCCGAGTGGATAAAGTGGTAAAATCATAACGTGGTTGGCAAACGGGGACACAGACAGTCAACTCAAAAGGAGGAAGTCTGTACAATTACTAAAACGGTTTATGGTCTGATAATTTTTAGCGAGGGGGAGAGAATGTTGAAATCGAAAGCGGTTGCACTGTTATTGGTTCTGATGCTTGTTGTTATGGTGGTGGGATGCGGAAAGACTGAACCGCCCAAAGCGGCAGCTCCGGCGAAGGTGGAAAAGATTGTGCTCAAGTGGGGCGAACAAAATGCGCCCACCGACATCATGGCTGAAGGCGCAATGGAATTTGCCAAGATTGTCAAAGAGAAAAGTAAAGACCGTATTGAGATTGCCGTATATCTTTCTTCCCAGCTCGGCGACGAGAAAACACAGATCCAATCTGTGCAGATGGGCGCACTGGACTTCTTCCGCGCCAATGCCAACATCACTGCCGAGTTCGGCGCTGATAAAAGCAATGTTCTAGCGTTGCCATATATTTTCCGTAATCGCGACCACCTTTGGAATGTACTGAATGGTCCAGTCGGCAAAGAAATTCTGGAAAACTTCAAAGAGAAAAACACCAAGATGCTCGGAATCGCCTACTTCGACGAAGGTCCGCGCCATTTCCTGATGCGCGGCAAACAAGTTAAGACGGTTGAGGACCTGAAAGGCCTCAAAATCCGTGTGGGTCAAACCGCGATCATGATGGACA
>CAZOJA010000480.1:0-2093 GCA_964579955.1 uncultured Veillonellaceae bacterium
CAATATGCCGCAAAGTATACCCTGAATCTGTTGTCGGCGGCCGGCACGGCGCTGCTCATCTCCGGCATCCTTTCGCTGCTGGTGATTCCCAACTACGGTGTCGGCAGGGCAGTGACCTGTTTTGGCAAAACACTGAAGCAGCTGAAGTTTCCGATCGTAACCATTTCATTGATTTTAGGTTTGGCCTATATCATGAATTATTCCGGCATGAGTTCGACGCTGGGCTTGGCGTTTACGGCGACCGGCGGACTGTTTCCGTTCTTTTCGCCGATTCTCGGTTGGTTGGGCGTATTCCTGACCGGTTCCGACACTTCTTCCAACGCTTTGTTCGGTTCGATGCAAAAGACTGCTGCCGAACAGATCGGCGTCGATCCCAATCTGACCGTGGCTGCCAACACCACGGGCGGCGTATGCGGCAAGATGATTTCGCCGCAGAGCATCTCGGTCGCGACAGCAGCTTCGGGCCTGGTCGGCCGGGAAGGCGACCTGTTCCGTTTTACGCTTTGGCATAGCATCGCGATGGTGTTGGTGATTTCGGTAATCACCTACTTGCAGGCCTACTGGCTGAAGTGGATGCTGCCGTAACGAAAGGGAGAGCGGGACAATATTGCCATAAGCATGAAAAATATTAAAGAGGCGGCGCAGCGATGCGCCGCCTCTTCGCGTGTTTTATGCAACAGTTGAATCAGGCTGGTGTAGGCAGTAATCTGGCATAAACTGCAGTGAAACGGTAGAATAGAAACTGCAGAAAGTGAAGTTGTCGATGTTTGCCAGCAAAAATACTAAGGGAAGGTTTGGGCTCATGATGCAAAACAATCGGGTTGCGGCTGTAAGCGCGACCGATTATTCTACGGAACTGATCGGCCGGAAAATCGACCAGGCCCTGGAACTGCTGGGTGGACTGGGCGAGTTTGTCCAGTCCGGCGAACGGGTTCTGCTGAAACCCAATATGTTGGAGGGACTGTCCAGCGAATGTGCGGTGACAACCCACCCGGAAGTGGTACGGGCAATGATCCGGCAGGTTCGGCAGCGGGGAGCGACGCCGCTGGTCGGCGATTCGCCCGGCGTGTCCGGCACGCTGAAAACAGCCGAAAAATGCGGAATATTTGCGGTGTGTCAACAGGAAAACGCTGAAATGGTTCCTTTTGAGCACAGCGTCGAGTATCCTTACCCTGACGGACGGACGCTGAGAAAATTCTCTCTGACCGATGTGTTGGGGCGTGTCGACAAAGTCATTTCATTGGCCAAAATGAAGACGCATAGCTTCATGGGGATGACTGGCGCGACCAAGAATCTGTTTGGCTGCATCGTCGGCGTCCAGAAAGCGCAATTTCATCTGCGGACGCAGCAACGTCGAGATTTTGCCGGGATGCTGATTGACCTGGCTCAGTTGGTTAATCCTGTTCTGTCGATTGTCGACGGGGTGACCGGAATGGAGGGCAACGGTCCGCGAAACGGGCGGCCGATTCATTCTGGCATAATTCTGGCCGGGGCCAATCCTTTTGCCGTGGATGTCGTGATGGCGGAGATGATGGGCTTTAAGCCGGCGGAACTGCCCGTGGCGTCGTTGAGCCTGGAATGGGGCCTGACTCCTGCATTCGATGCGATTGAGCTGGTTGGCGAAGCAAGGCGGATTCGCCACCAATTTGTTCCGCCCCGCAGCATGCGTTCGCTGGAAGACCGGGTGCCGGCCTGGCTTGCCAAAGGCGCCCGCAGCCAATTGACCGCCCGGCCACTGGTACAGCCGAACTGTATCGGCTGTGGCCGCTGCGTGGCTCACTGTCCGCCGCAGGCGATGCGACTGACCGGAGGCGTTGCGCAGATAGATGATGTGAGATGCATCCGCTGTTACTGTTGCCAGGAATTGTGCCCAGCCAATGCCGTTCAATTGCAACGCGGGCTATTGTTGAAACTGGCGCAGCGGTTTATGAAATAAACAGGAAGGGTCACAGATTTTGCAGGTCGCTGCGACGGGCCCGTTGGGCCAGTGTTGAGGAACATTCGCCTTTGCCGCAGATCTCGGTTGTCGGCACCGCCAGTTCCCGACTGAGTAATTCGCGGACCCGCGGACCGCAAAATGCGCCCTGACAGCG
>CAZOJA010000481.1:0-2093 GCA_964579955.1 uncultured Veillonellaceae bacterium
TTATGGCGCAACGAGGAAGAAAACCGAAACCGACCGCCATTAAGGAACTAGAAGGCAACCCGGGTGGCCGACCGCTGAACCCAAATGAGCCAAGACCCGATAAAAAAGCCCCACGCTGTCCTTCATGGCTTGACGAGGAAGCAAAAAAAGAATGGAAGCGTATGGGCAGAATGCTGGAACAGGCAGGGCTTCTGACCGAAATGGACATGGCCGCCTTTGCGGGGTACTGTCAGGCTTATGACCGTTGGAAGGAGGCCGAGGAATTCATCACCCAGCACGGGACGATGATCCGCACTCCCAATGGCTATCTGCAACAGGTGCCGCAGGTATCCATCGCCCAGACTAACCTGAAAATAATGCTGAAATTCTGTGAACAGTTCGGCCTGACGCCATCGGCGAGGAGCCGGATCGTAGCGGGCGAAGGTTCTGTAAACCCGGCAGATGAGATGGAAAAGCTGCTGGGCGGCGGTGAATGATGACGGAAGGAAATCGGTTTTGTGTAGGCTACACCAATAGCGGTGTGGCCTTTTATTTCGACGACGAAGACAGCGAATTAATCAGACGGCATAACTGGATGTTGTCAAAGCGCGGCTACATCACCTGCAAAATCAATAGAAAAAATGTTTGCCTTCATAAGCTTTTGATAAACTGCGACAGCGGTTTTGAAATTGACCACAAATCAGGAAACAAGCTGGACAACCGGAGGTGCAATCTTCGCGTCTGCACCCATCAGGAGAATCTTTTCAACCAGAGAATCCGCAGCACGAATAAAACCGGGTTTGCTGGTGTTGCCTGGCATGACGGGGGAGGAAAATATGAAGCGTACGTTCATTGCGGCGGCAAGAAACACTATTTGGGATTGTTTGAGAAGGCGGAAGAAGCCGCCATGGCCAGAGATGGCAAAGCGCGAGAGTTGTTTGGAGAATTTGCGAACCTGAATTTTCCGGACACGGCATCATTGGGGGTTCTGTGAATGGATTTTCAATATAAGCCTACGGATTTTATGCTGCCAACCTCCCGTTATGACAAAAATAAGGCGGACCGGGCAGTGGCATTCATACAAAATCTGTGTCATACAAAAGGAAAATGGGCAGGAAAAAAATTCATCTTATTGCCGTGGCAGGAGCAGATAATCCGGGATCTTTTTGGAGTGGTGAAGGAAGATGGCAAAAGGCAGTTTCTTACCGCGTATGTCGAAATTCCCAAGAAAAACGGAAAGTCGGAACTTGCGGCGGTAATCGCCTTATACTTGCTTTTCGCCGACAATGAGCCGTCGGCTGAAGTCTACGGGGCGGCTTGTGACAGGCAGCAAGCCTCCATTGTGTTCGATGTGGCGAAACAAATGGTTCAAATGTCTCCGGCACTGCATAAACGCTCTAAGATTGCCGCCGCCAACAAGCGTATCGTGAACTATTCCAACGTAGGTTTCTACCAGGTGCTTTCGGCGGAAACCGGAACCAAGCACGGACTTAATGTTTCCGGACTTGTATTTGACGAACTTCATAGTCAACCGAACCGGAAGCTTTATGATGTTCTGACCAAAGGCTCCGGCGATGCCCGCGAACAGCCTCTGTTCTTCATCATCACCACAGCCGGAACGGACAAGAACAGCATCTGTTATGAACTCCACGCCAAAGCGATGGATATTAAGGCGGGCCGCAAAAAAGACAACGCTTTTTATCCCGTCGTATACGGACTGACCGAACAGGACGATTGGAATGATGAAGCCAACTGGTACAAGGCAAATCCGTCCCTTGGGCATACGATCTCGATTCATCGCGTTCGCGAAGCCTATAAGAACGCACTGGAAAACCCGGCGGAGGAGAATGTGTTCAAACAGCTTCGCCTTAACATCTGGACATCGGCGACAGTGTGCTGGATACCGGAGCATATCTACAATCGGGGCGATCTTTCCATCGACATGGATTCCCTTCATGGCCGAGAGTGTTACGGAGGTCTGGACCTCTCAAGCACGACGGATATCACGGCTTTCGTCCTGGTGTTCCCGCCGCGCGCGGAGGATGAGAAGTACATCCTGCTTCCGTTTTTTTGGCTGCCGAAGGATACTTTGGAACTGCGGTGTCGCCGCGACC
>CAZOJA010000482.1:0-2092 GCA_964579955.1 uncultured Veillonellaceae bacterium
CATTGCCGCGATGTGAGCCAAATTGCGGTCAAGTTGGCCGAACGTTGGGATGCTGACATTGAAAAAGCCAGGCTTGCCGGGATCCTGCATGACTGTGCCCGCAATCTGAAAGGCGAAGAATTGTTGAAAACTGCCCAGCAGTATGGGATGATACCAAGCAGGGTTGAGTCGCTTCAACCGGCATTGATTCATGCGCCGCTTGGCGCCATTATGGCGCAGCGACGTTTTGGTGTTATGGACTCGCAAGTATTGCAGGCAATTCGGCGACACACAACCGGGGCAGCCCAGATGACGTTGCTGGATAAAATCATCTATCTGGCTGATTATATCGAACCCGGACGTAGTTTTCCCGGCGTGCGCAAAATCCGCGATCTCGCTTTTGAAAACCTCGATATTGCGGTATTGTCTGCGTATGATCACAGCATTTTGTTCATTATTGAGAATGGTGGAATACTGCATCCGAATACGATCGAAGGCAGAAATTTTTTGCTGATGGAGCTGAAGACGAGTCGGAATGGAAAATGATCACAGAAAAAACAAAACGACGTTAAGCAACGCAAAGCCCGCAGCAAAATCTTGGGTTGGGGTCAAGTTTGTGTTGCTTATTTTTGTTGTGGTTTCGATGATCGCCGCCGCATTTCTTGGGCGCAATCTGGCTGTGTATGGCAGTGTCTGGGGGTCTGGTGAAGCCGGAAACCGGATTAATATTCTGCTGGTTGGAATTGATGACGGTGATGTTTCCAATCCGAAGACCAGCCCGCATCGGTCAGACTCGATGTTGTTGATGGGAGTGCACAAGAGTACAGGCGGCGTAAGCTTGCTTTCGATTCCCCGTGACACCCGGGTGGCGATTCCCGGGCACAGTTCGGCTGACAAATTTGGCCATTCTTTTGCTTATGGCGGCGTCGAGCTGACGATCGCCACGATTCAGGATTTCTTGAAAATACCGGTGCATTATTATGTGGTGGCCGATTGGCAAGGTTTTATCCGGATTGTTGATGCCCTGGGCGGTGTCGATCTGCATGTCGAGGCGGACATGCGTTATGAAGACCCCTATGCTAATCTTAAAATTGACCTTAAGAAAGGCTTTCAACATTTAAATGGTCACCAGGCAGGGCAATATGTGCGGTTCCGGCATGATGAAATGGGCGATATCGGCAGGGTAGCCCGCCAGCAAAAATTTCTCAAGGCGCTCGCCACACAGGCGATCCGTCCCGGCAATCTGATCCGCATACCACAGATTTTGGCGATTGTCAGGGAAAGTGTGCAGACCAATATGACGCCATGGACGTTTCAGCAGGTTTTTGTCGCTATTCCCTCGCTTAAGGGAAACCAGATTCAGTCGGACATGATTCCCGGCAACTTTGCCAATATCGGCGGTGTAAGCTATTGGGCGCCGGATCGCACTGAAACGGCAAAGGTGGTCAATCGATTATTTGTTGCCCCGCCAGGGGTAAAACCGGACGATGGTGAAAAAAAGTAGCCAGACGCCTGACAGCGATCATTGAAACAGGATATAATGGTATACAATAGTAAATATTTTAGCGTGAGGAGGCAGAGGATGACCGAAGTGGAAAAAACATCACAAGATTATGTTGCGGTTGCAGTGGCTGCAGTAAAGGAGAAGAAGGCTCAAAACATCCTGGTCATGGATATGCAAAAGGTTTTGCCGGTTACCGACTATTTCCTGATTGCCAGTGGTACGTCATCGACCCAGGTACAGGCGATTGCCGATTCCATTGAAGAGAAGCTGGAAGAAGCGGGTCTCAAATTCCTGCACAAGGAAGGCTATCGGGAAGGTCGCTGGATTTTGCTTGACTACGGATATTTTGTCGCACATATTTTTATCAATGAAGAACGTCAGTTTTATAATCTGGAACAACTTTGGTCCAGTGCACCGACCCAACTATACGAAGATTAACTAACAACCTGCCGGATGAAAACTGAAGTTTTCATCCTTTGCGTCTGAAGATGCTGACCAACGTTCTTTGCGAGTGTTTAATAGCTTTTACCCTTATGATGTGGCTATGACGGTCATGTTCCCTGATGAATCAGGGATCTGTTGTCATGGCTATATTTTTTCGGAGGAGTG
>CAZOJA010000483.1:0-2077 GCA_964579955.1 uncultured Veillonellaceae bacterium
AGTCTGGACATCGAAACGTATAGTAGCACCGAACTCGCCAAATGTGGCGTATACAAATATGCGGAAGCGCCGGATTTTGAAATTCTGCTACTCAGCTATTCGATGGATGGCGGTCCGGTCACGATCGTAGATATTGCCTGTGGAGAAACGCTACCGCCGGAAGTCCAGGATGCCTTAATTGATGAGGCCGTCATGAAATGGGCGTTCAACGCACAGTTTGAACGAATTTGCCTGTCGAGGCATCTTGGCCAGTGGCTTGAGCCGAATGCCTGGCGCTGCACGATGGTATGGTCAGCGTATATGGGGCTCCCCTTATCCTTGGAGGGCGCGGGAGCAGTGCTTGGCCTTGAAAAGCAGAAAATCAAGGAAGGGAAAGAACTCATCCGCTTCTTTTCTGTGCCTTGCAAACCCACTCAGGCCAATGGCGGCCGCAGCCGAAACCGACCGGCAGATGCCCCGGAAAAATGGTTGCAATTCAAAACCTACAATGCCCGTGACGTAGAGACCGAACTGGCAATCCAGGCGCGCCTGCAAAATTTTCCTGTGCCGGCAGAAGAGTGGCAAAACTATATTATTGACCAAACGATCAACGATCGGGGCATCGGGCTTGATCTGGATCTGGTCAAGGAAGCGATCCGCTTTGATGAGCGGGCGAGGGCAGACCTCATGTCTGCGATGCAAACTCTCACTGAAATGGAAAACCCTAACTCAGTTGCCCAAATGAAGGTGTGGCTGGCAGAAAACGGTCTGGAGACAGATACCTTGGGGAAGGCAGCGGTCAAAGATCTGATCAAATCGGCACCGGAGCCGCTCAGGCAAGTATTGGAGCTGCGTCAATCACTCGCAAAATCCAGTGTGAAGAAATACACCGCGATGGATAGCGCTGTCTGTGAGGACGGCAGAGCCAGAGGGCTGCTCCAGTTTTATGGCGCGAACCGAACCGGGCGCTGGGCAGGGCGGCTGATTCAAGTGCAAAACCTGCCGCAAAATCATCTGCCGGATTTAGCCCAGGCGCGCAGCCTCGTGAAGTCTGGCAATTTTGCTGCGCTCGAAATGCTTTATGATTCGGTGCCGGCAGTGCTGTCAGAGCTTATCCGGACGGCGTTTGTCCCGAGGCCTGGCCAGCAATTTCTCGTCGCAGACTTTAGCGCAATTGAAGCCCGGGTGATTGCCTGGCTGGCCGGCGAAGCATGGCGTAACGAGGTGTTTGCCAGCCACGGCAAGATCTATGAAGCCTCCGCCAGCCAGATGTTTCACATTCCGATTGAGGAAATCACCAAAGGGAGTCCACTCCGGCAAAAAGGTAAAATTGCGGAGCTGGCGCTGGGTTATGGCGGTTCGGTCGGCGCGCTGAAAGCCATGGGGGCGATCGAGATGGGCGTCGCTGAGGAGGAACTCCGGCCACTGGTGACGGCGTGGCGAGCCGCCAATCCGAGCATCGTGCGGCTTTGGTGGGAGGTGGATCAAGCCGCCATGACCGCAGTCAAGGACCGGACCACGACAAGTACTCACGGTATCCGCTTTTCGTGCAGAAGCGGCATGTTTTTCATTACCCTGCCGTCTGGTCGGCAACTTTCCTATGTGAAGCCGAGAATCGGGGAGAACCGATTCGGCTCCGAGTGCGTGACCTATGAAGGAGTAGGCGCTACAAAACGATGGGAGCGCATTGAAACCTATGGACCCAAGCTTGTGGAGAACATCGTCCAGGCGATCAGCCGTGACATCCTGTGTTATGCCATGCGGCGACTGGCCAGCGAAGGTTTTTCCATCGTGATGAGTGTGCACGATGAAGTGGTTTTAGAGGTGGCAAGTGAAGCTTCGCTCACGACAGTCTGTCAGCTGATGGCCGAAACTCCGCCTTGGGCGAAAGAACTGCTCCTTCGTGCTGATGGCTTTGTGTGCCCATTTTATAAAAAAGATTAGAAACTTTTTCAAAGACCGTCCGATTTTGGTCCTTGGCCTGGCTTATGGTGAGGGCCATAGAAAACTGAGCCTTCAGGAAGGACGGTTCTATCATGAACAAGTTAACACTGTTTGCCTTTGAAGGGAATGAAGTCAGGACGATTCAAAAGGAGGG
>CAZOJA010000484.1:0-2073 GCA_964579955.1 uncultured Veillonellaceae bacterium
TTTGTGCTTGTTGGCTTTCTTCCAGAAAAAAATTGGCCCGAAGAAACTCTTCCTGATAGTAGCCGAAGACTTTACTGAACACGGTACTGCTGGCAATGATTGTCAGAGTGAGGGATAGGCCCAGGTCCCAATAGCGCGAGGCTGAGTGTAGCGGAAGATGAATTTCCCGGGGATGCAGGTATTCCCAATAGATCAGGCCATTGCTGAGCAATAGCAGCAATATTATTGCCAGGTTCCTTTTTCTGCCGTCCAACAAAATGGAGATCATGGGTACAAATAGAACAATATATAGCGGTGAACGACTTAGACTGCCGCCGGTGTTCACCCAGGCTACAGGCACGATCAGCATGGTCAGGAACAGGGCGGCAAAAATCGGGAAGTTGTACTGACGTCGAAATCGCGATAGATAATAGAGAATCGCCAGATAGGACCCCGATAGAAATGTAGGAACAATTGCGATTGCGGGCAAAGCCAGCATATAATTGGCACCGGATCCCAGGAAAGATAAGAGTACACCAAGAAACAAGATGCTATTCAACAAACGGTGTCGAACCGAAAATGTCGTTTTGTCGCCCATAATTTGATCTGCGAGAATAATGATCATCCTTTCAACTAGAAAGTGAAGTGACCTATCCAACATTCTCTCTTTACTGGGAAAATCCTCTTTACAGGGGCTAGCTGGCTGGGCGTCGAGGGTGTAGAATAAGGACAATATGGTTTTATAGGGAGTAGCTATGCTCGAGCACTTGTCAAAAAAAGGCCTGTTCCATTTGTTTATTGTATATACGGTCTGGAGTACCACCTATCTGGGAATGCGGGTCGGCGTCGATCCCGCCAATGGGTTTCCGCCGTTTCTGTTCGGTGCGATGCGGATGGGAGTGGCCGCACTGATTTTGTTTGCCCTGGCCCGGTTGCAGCATTATACGATAAAGACTACCCGACGGGAACTGCTTTCACTTGCGTTGGTCGGCAATCTGCTGTGGATGGGCGGTAACGGCCTCGTTCTCTGGGCAGTTCAGTTTGCTGATTCGGGCTTTGCGTCATTAATTGTCGCTTCCACGCCAATTTGGACCACATTGATTGAGTTGATTCAATACAAGAAAAAACCGTCGACAGTACTATTGGTTTCGCTGTTAATCGGGTTTTTGGGTGTCGTGGCCTTGAGCGCCCCTTCGATCGGCAAAGGCAGCTCGCAGGCTTTTGCGGTAATCGCGCTGTTGGTTGCCGCTGTCAGCTGGGCGCTGGGGTCGGTGATTCAGACCCGCAGGCCGGTGAATTTGCCGCCGCAGTTGATGTCAGCTTACCATCAACTATTCGCCAGTGCCGGATTTTTGCTTGCTTCCCTGTTACTGGGAGAACCAGCGGCGCAGCCCAACATGTCGGCCTGGCTGGCTTGGCTGTATCTGGTTGGGTTCGGTTCGGTATTTGCCTTCACATCCTATATTTACACGTTGCAACTGCTACCGATCAACATTGCAATGACCTACGCCTATGTCAATCCGGTGTTGGCATTATTTTTGGGCTGGTTAGTGCTCAACGAACCGATTGGAGTGTGGACGATATTGGGGGCCGTGTTGGTCCTTACCAGCGTGTTCGGTATTTTTAGCGCCAAACATCAGCCGAAGCAGGTTTTGACTGCTAAGAGTGACTGCACGTCGGAATCGCAAATCGGTATAAAATAGCAGCGGGTGTTGAAAAAGCATATTTTGTAGAACAGCTCACGGCATTAATGACGTGAGCTGTTCTTGGTTTATTGATCAATTAGTGGGCTGCATTGCCACGCCGGACCAACACTTTCATTTCCTTCAGCATAAACCACCCTGTCACGATAGAAGCTCCCAGGTCGGATAGCGGCCCGGCAAACCAGATCCCGTTCAGGCCGAAAAAGCGGGGTAGCAGGCAAACGAGCGGGATGAGCAGGATGATTTGTCGCAGCAGGTTAAAAACAATTGCATAACCGGCTTTGCCAACGGCCTGATAATAATTGGCGCCAATCAGTTGAAACCCGATGATGGGTAACATTAAAAGATAGAAACGCAAGCCATCCGCCCCCAACTGCACCAATTCCGCGTG
>CAZOJA010000485.1:0-2071 GCA_964579955.1 uncultured Veillonellaceae bacterium
GCGGTTCATTGATTTCTATCCTGGCGATTGCCGAGGCGGACAATGATGTCGTTGGCTACGGCGATGTTAGATTTTTCGGCGCTATCGCTGAATACGAGTCGGGCTTTGTCGCGCCCGAATGGCGGGGTAAGCGGGTCATTCAAAAGATTTTGGCGGATTTGGTGGAACAATCCCGCTGTAATAATATGCTCGGGCACTTTACTATGTCGGTGACCAACCATGTCGCTTCGCAATCGGCATCTCATTCGATCGGCCTGGCGGATTGCTGCGTATTTCTCGGTTACATGGCAGAAACCGATTTCAAGGCGATTGCGCAGATGACCAGTCGCCGGATCAGCCTGGTGATGCAGTTCGGAATGCTTCAAGAGCGGCATCCGGCGCTTATTTTTCCGCCGCCCCATCACCGATCGATGGTCGAGAAAATCTATGCAAATTTGAAGACGCCGGTCATTTGCGGCGAAGGCGGCAAACCACAGGAGTTGCCGCAGCAACCGACGTTGTACAAGTTGGAAATCAAGTCGGATATGAATATCGCGTTTCTGCGGATACGATCTTGCGGCGTTGATGCAATTGACATTATTCGCGAGCAGACAGAACAGTGCTGCAGACATGGCGTGGAAGTCGTTTTCCTGGCGCTCGATCTGCAGCAACCGGCGGTGTGTTCCGTAATCGCGGCGGCGGAGGAAATCGGGTTCGTTTTTGCCGGGGTCGTGCCGGCGGGGCTCGAAGATAGTGATGCTATCGTGTTTCAACTCGTCAACTTTCCGGTGCAGTGGGACCGGATTCAATTAGCGTCGCCCTTTGCCCAGGAGCTTCTGGCCTATATCCGGCAGGAATCTGAGCGAAGCGAACCGATGGGAAATCATCACGGCGATTGACGCCGGATACAATGGGCAAAGGTGGAAACGCTCGCTGTTTTTGGGAAGAAGCTATGAAAAGACCGTAAAGAGGGGAAATGCATGAAGACAGGGGACGCTTGTCCGCAAAAAGAACTGAATTACCAGGAGTTGTATCTGCTTGTGCAAAGGATGTGCAACCATGCGCCGGACATGATCTGGGCCAAAGATCTGGAATGTCGGTACCTGTTCGCCAACCAGGCGATTTGCGACCGGTTGCTTCATGCAAAGGACACGGATGAACCTCTAGGCAAGACGGACCTGTTCTTTGCGATGCGGGAACGCGCCTGCCGACCGGCAGATCCCGAGTGGCATACCTTTGGTGAGATTTGTTGCAATTCGGACTTGGTCGTGCTGGAGTCCGGACAACCGGGCCGGTTCGAAGAATTCGGCAATGTCCGCGGCCAGTATCTCTGTCTGGATGTTCGCAAGGCGCCGTTTTTCGATGAGTCGGGCCGGTTGATCGGCACGGTAGGCTGCGCACGGGACATTACGCAAGAGAAACGAACGGAGCAGGCGTTGAAGGAGAGCGAAGCCAAAGCCCGTAGCTATTATGAACAGGCTCCCTATGGCGTATTTGTTGCCGATCTGTCCGGGCGGTATCTGGAAGTGAATCCGGCCGCCAGCCTGCTTACCGGATATTCGCGGGCAGAATTATTGACGATGAGTATTCTTGACCTCCTGCCGCCGGAAAGCAGGGAAGAAGGCAACAGGCATTTTGCCAGGCTGGTTCAGCAGGGCAGCGCTCTCGGCGAACTGAAATTTCAGGCAAAGCGTGGCGAAATCCGCTGGTGGAGAGTGTCGGCGCAAAAAATAAGCGAGGACCGGTTCATTGGTTTTTGTGAGGACGTGACTGAGCGGAGGCTGGCCGAAGCGGCGATGCAGGCAAGCCAGGCCCGCTACCGCTCGTTGGTGGAGCAGTCGTTTGATGCAATGTCTCTTGTCGACGTTCGAACGATGGAAGTCGTCGAGATTAACCGGCGCTTTAGCGAGCTGCTGGGCTATGAATTGCCGGCGGATGCACCGTTGTCAGTGAAACGGTTTGTGGCGGATTCAGAGGAAAATCTGGTGCGAATCCACCAAGAGATTTTAACGTTGAAACGGGGCTTGCAGCCGGAATACCGACTGTTTCGCCACAAAAACGGAATCGAGGTTCCGGTGGAAAGAGCATCAGC
>CAZOJA010000486.1:0-2058 GCA_964579955.1 uncultured Veillonellaceae bacterium
TGATGAGGGCCGCCGCTGCTTCGGCAGTGGTGATCTTGGCCTGAAGGGCAGCATTTCTGACGCGGTCTTTGATTTCGATCATGTGCAGTCTCTCCTCCTTAATATTTGACATTGAATTAGTTTGAATTTGCATGGGGCGAACCCCTAAATGCCACGATAGCAATGCGTCAATCGATAACCAATTTGGTTCCGAACATAAAAAAATACACCTCGTAAGTATTTGCGCGCATACGCAATACAAACTCTGGTGCTGCTTACTCGATATCCTCCGCTAAGAGTGTCCCCTGCGCGGAAAACTATAAGCGACATCTGTTTGCTGTGGTATTTTCAGCCTCGCATCTTCGCCAGGCCGTCCATACATTAAAAATGTTCCGTTGGTTGTCGGTCGGATTCCCGATGGCTAACCCGAGCGCTCTCTACCTTCTTTCTGCAAGAACTTTTCCGGAATGCATTATTGCAACAGTATGTTCGCTATTGTTCCGAACAACATTGTATAATGATTCGAATAAAATTTCAACAGGTAATTTACAAACAAGTTAAAAATTTCTCAAGGAATTTGTCGACGCAAATGATAAGACAATGTACTAAGACCGACAGACAGGTCTTCACTGACGATTTGCACATTATCGGGAACTTTAATTCTCACCGGGGCAAAATTCCAAATTCCGTGAACTCCGGCTGCAACCATGCGGTCGGCTACAGCCTGGGCCTCGCCGGCAGGCACAGCAATGACGCCGATCTGGATATTGCGCGACGCAATAGTTGCTTCCATGTCAGCGGCCGGCAATACATCCACTCCATTGATTACTTGCCCGACAATTGCCGGGTTTTGATCGAACAGGGCTGTCAACTGAAAACCGAGAGATGCAAAGTTACGATAATTTGCCAGTGCCCAGCCCAGATGGCCCACACCGATTATTGCAATATTCCACTTGCGGTCCAACCCTAAAATCAGGCTAATATTATTGAGCAGTTCAGCTACATGATAGCCAACGCCTTTTTTGCCAAAAGCACCGAAACTTGCCAAGTCTTTGCGAATCTGTTCAGGAGTGACGCCGATACGGTTTCCCAATTCCTCGGACGATACTATATCCGAACCCTCCGTCTTTATCAGACGGAGAGTCCGGAAGTATAGCGGCAGGCGGTCAACCGTCGCCCGGGAGATACTACCGTTTTTCGAGTTTAACAACGTATTTGGGCCTTGTAGTGGGTATGCAGCAAATGATGCGATTTTTCGCCCAGAGGCTTACCCAACCACGAATCGTATAGTTCTTTTACCGCCGGATTTTCATGAGATTTGCGGATCTGCGAGCTTTCATCGCATTCATAAATGGCTGCTATTCGATTCAGGCGTGTTTCTTCGCATACGGGAACCGGTTGTCCGCCGCCGCCGATGCAACCGCCAGGACAAGCCATGATTTCAATGAAATGGTAGTCGGCTTCGCCAGCGCGGATTTTATCCATTACGATCCGGGCATTGGACAGGGTGTTGGCCACAGCCACCTTGACCGTCAAATCACCGACTTGCAGAGCTGCCTCCTTGATGCCGGCAAGGCCGCGGACCGTCTTGAAGTCGATCGATTCGAGCTCTTTGCCGGTCAGTACTTCAACCACGGTACGCAGTGCGGCTTCCATAACGCCGCCTGAAGAGCCGAAGATTACGCCAGCGCCGGTAGCGATACCAAATGGCGCGTCATATTCTTCCGCTGGAATGGCGGCAAAATCGATGCCGGCTTCCTTGATCATCCGGGCCAGTTCACGGGTGGTCAGCACAAAATCGACGTCCTGCACTCCGTTGTGGCTGAACTCAGGCCGGACGGCTTCAGCCTTCTTGGCCGTACAGGGCATGATCGAAACCGAAACGATATTCTTGGGATCAATGCCGGTTTTTTCCGCATAGTAGGTTTTTGCCAGAGCGCCAAACATTTGCTGGGGCGACTTGGCGGTCGACAGATGCGGCAACAGATCCGGATAGGTGATTTCAATGAAGTTGACCCAACCCGGGCTGCAGGAAGTGATCATCGGCAGTTGTCCGCCGGTTTGCAACCGATGCAGCAA
>CAZOJA010000487.1:0-2057 GCA_964579955.1 uncultured Veillonellaceae bacterium
GGCCAGGCAGCGTCGATATTGATGTAATATGGCGTCTTTTCGACATTTTTTGCCAGATAGCTGCCGGCGACCACACCGCAGACTGTCTGCGTCTGCCCCACTTTGTCGCTGATTTCATGCGTCTGAAACAGCTGCTGGGCAAACACGCCCTGGGTCAACAGGAAAAGCACGACCAAAACTCCGGCAAATCCCCTGTGCGCTCTGTTTTTCATCAGCTCCGCCTCCATCCTCGTTATCTGTCGACAAGTCCGGTTTCACGAAACAGCACTAGTTGTTGCTTCACATCCGGCAAAACAGCTGTCAGTTCCTGATTTGTCTTTTCGGCAATCGCAGCGGCGATTCCTGTTACTGTGTTCTGCCCGTCGCACAAATCAAAAATCCAGGCGGCGATAGGGTTTAGCGCATATACGCCGCCGGTCCGATTCTGCCTGATCTGCCGCCCTTCGTCAACTGTTTCCGCTTCCTGCGAACGTGACGGTTTTTCATTGTCCAGCCAATAATCACCACCGAGCAATCGCTTCAGAATCATCGGGTCCTTTTGTTCCAGTTCCGCCAGCAACCGACGAGCTAGAGTGATATTGTGTCTGACGATTTCGCAGTTTTCGATCGTCGGTTGGAAAAAGTCGCCATTATGAAAGTGATTGTCGCAGATGCAATAGCCGCCGCAGACGAAGCAGTCCTCACAGCCGACGCAGCCCTGACGCTGCAGAACATTGTTGCGCCAGATTTGCCGGTAACGGTCATTATCTGTGCCACTGGCCACGTGCCCCATGCCAAACCCTTTGTGCCCCACCAGTTTGTGACAGGGATACACCGTTCCATCGGCCGCGATCGTCAGGTAGTCGATGCCCATGTTGCAACCGCGCAAGCGCGGCGTCGCCTTGACGATTTTCCGTATCAGGTTGAGCAGGTTGTCGAGTCGATGTGAACCGCCGCGGAGCAGATGCTGCAGATACAATTCGGCGATTTCCGTGAACTCCGCCTTGACCCTGTCCAGGCAGTCCGCACCAACATACAAGGGACTTTCGTCTGGAATCAGACCCCGTTCAAACCGGCTTGCCGGAACGCCCCTCTCCAACAGGAAACGAAAGGCCGCAGCCAGATCCAGCGTTGACCGGAAATAGGTGACGTTCACTTTGTATTCGATGCTTGGGTACCGCGCAAGTAAACTGTCAATATTGCGCCAGGCCGTGGCATGGACGCTTGCATCGCCCGTCTTGAACACCCGCAACCGGTCATTCATCGCCTGGGCGCCATCCAGGCTGAACAGGAACCGCACCCCTTGTTCGGCAAAGAAATCGGCCATCCTGGGCTCGAGCAGCGTGGCGTTGGTAATGACATTGTAGGCAAACCAGTCCGGATAGGTCGCCTCTGCATAATCGACGGCGTATTTCAGCAAATCATAGCATAAAAGCGGTTCGCCGCCATAAAAAGTAATATTGGTCCCTTTCAGCCCCACCTGACGGATATAGTCGATTGACTGCCGCACCAAAGCCTGATCCATCGATACCTTTCTCTGCTGATAGCCATGCCTGAGTGCCGGCATCGACATGATGCAATAGCGGCAGGCTAGATTGCAGTTGTGGGTCAGGTTTAGCAACACTGAAATAACGCCCGTGGGGCACTGATCAAAGTCAACCGGCTGCAACTCCACACGCCCTCCCGCTCCTATTCCACTATCTCAGGCAAAAGAAGACCTGTTGCGGCTTCGTATTGTACGTTTGCTGCAACAGGTTGATTTTTCGCCTTATTTGTTTACCGGACGCTTTTCCCCGGGCAGATAGAATGCACAGGGTTGCTCGATATCACGGATTTCTGTCGGGGTGACAACTGTTTTCATGATTGGTTTTTCATATTGAATGTTTTCGTTCTGCTTGCCCACCACAAGCACCTCCTCTCGACAGAATTTCGAAAAGGATAACATTCATTGGGTTAAAAAAATTTTATCACAAACAGTCGGAAAAATCAATTTTCGCGACTGCTAATGATACAAACAATCTTATGCCCGTCCCTCATTAAAGCAGTGCAATGAAACGTTCGACCAGTTCCGGGTCAAA
>CAZOJA010000488.1:0-2052 GCA_964579955.1 uncultured Veillonellaceae bacterium
AGGCTTGACCGAACTGGCCTCCTCTATTCAGGAGCATGGTGTGATTCAGCCACTAATTGTTAGACGTTTAGATGCGGGCTACGAATTAATTGCAGGTGAACGGCGACTGCGTGCGTCTGCCATGGCCGGTCGAGAGAGCGTCCCTTGTATCATACGCGGCTTTGCAGACAAAGAATCTGCGGAGCTTGCGATGATTGAAAATTTGCAGCGTGAAGATCTGCATTTTTTTGAAGAAGCTGCCGGATATGAATTGTTGTTGACTCAATTTAAGCTGAAGCAAGAAGAGCTATCTGAAAGGGTCGGAAAGAACCAATCAACAATCGCAAACAAATTGCGACTATTAAAGCTCCCCCCCCGAGTTAGGGAGATTGTTATTCAGAACGGATTATCTGAACGACATGCTCGTGCGCTGCTAAAAATCGAGCATGAGCTTGATCAATTAAATATTATTAATACAGTTGTCGAAAATTGCATGACAGTTAAAGATACCGAAGTGTTTATCGATAAGCTTGAGAGCACTAAGGCGGCCGAGCCAGCAAAAGGCAAGCGAAAACCGATGTTGCGAATCGTTAAGGATGTCAGAATCTTTATTAATACTATGAATGAACTTGTGACGCAGATGAAAAAAGCCGGATTGACCGTCCAAATGAGACAAGAGCAGAGCGATGACGCAATCACAATCACCATGATTGTACCGAAACGACGCTAGGGAAACACTGATTTAATCTCAATCCAATCTCAAAATATCAGGAAAAACAGTACTCGGCGTCGAATCTATAAGTCATACGAAGATTTGATGCGGAGGCGAACAAAATGAATCATCAGCCCTCGTTCAGCGAAGTCGAATATAGCGGAAAGAAACGACATACCCGGCGAGATCAGTTTTTGAACCAGATGGAACAGCAAGTACCGTGGAAAGAATGGATCACCCTGATTGAACCTTTCTATCCCAAGGGGGAGCGCGGTCGCCCGCCCATCGGTTGTGAAAAAATGCTGCGTCTGTATTTGCTGCAAGCGTGGTACAACTTATCTGACGAAGGCATGGAAGACGCGGTCTATGACTCGCAGTCTCTGCGAAAGTTCAGCCGGATCAACCTGGCGCATGAATCGGTGCCCGATGCCACAACCCTGCTTAAATTCCGGCACTTGCTCGAAGCCCATCAATTGCCAAAGAAGATGTTCGAAGAATTGAGTCTTCGCTTAAAACGCCAAGGAATTCTGATGTGCGAAGGAACCATCGTAGATGCCACGATCATCAAAGCCCCCAGCTCGACGAAAAACGAGCGGCAAGAACGAGATCCCGAAATGCACCAGACCAAGAAAGGCAGTGAATGGCACTTCGGCATGAAAGCGCATATCGGCGTGGATGCGGCGAGCGGGTTGGTGCATACCTTGGTGACAACCGCGGCACACGTGGCCGATATTGCCAAAACCACAGAGCTATTGCACGGCAAAGAAGAAATCGTTTATGCGGATGCAGGCTACACCGGGATTGAGAAGCGACCGGAAATCCAGGAATTGAACCAAGCCATCGATTGGATGATTGCCAAGCGGCGCGGGATATTCAAAAAAATGGCCGAAGGACTGGAAAAAGAACTGTTGTGGGCGGAGGAATATGCCAAAGCCTCGGTTCGGGCCATCGTGGAGCACCCGTTTCAAACCATCAAGAACGTGTTTGGCTATGACAAAGTGCGATATCGTGGACTATCCAAGAACGAGTCCCGTTTATACACGCTGTTTGCTTCGGCGAACCTGTTGAGGGTGCAAAGAAAACTAGCGCCAGTGCCTATTTGAACTTCTCCAAGGGGTTAGTCTGCCCCTAACCCCCAACACAAGGGTTCGGAAGTGGACGAAACCATGATTTTATACTCCAAACGAACAGCGTTTCACAAAAAAATGATAATTTCGGGGGAATGCGCGCCTAATATCTGCTATTATTCAGCGTTTCCCTAGTTATTAATGCTGCAATGGAGGCGTCATTTGGAAGCGAAAGTCAAGCCAGCATCAATTTCAAGGTAAGCGAATCTATTTGCCGAGGAATTAACTGGCTGG
>CAZOJA010000489.1:0-2052 GCA_964579955.1 uncultured Veillonellaceae bacterium
GCCTACACAGCTTAACAGGCAGGCCGCAGAATGGTGCTGGTTAGATGTACGGACCAGACCGCAATCGCCATTAGACAAGTAGCCTAATTGGCGGGGATTACGGGAAGTGCGTAGCTAAACCGTGGTATCTGCGGCGACTTGCAGAAAGCAAGGATAAAGACTGCGATAGGCAACCTCGCCCGGTCGTTTGAAGTCCGGCATGTGAACCAGGGAAGGTCCGCATTGGTGCGAAAGGAGTGGTTCCCAAATACAATGCGGATTGGCGGAGCTCTCGTAGTAGTCCGGGGACGGGAAAGCCGGCCACATGGCGAAGGAGAGCAGTTTAAGTGGCTTGTCTGGTTAATTAACCGACCATAGTGAGGTGAAGACCTTTGATAATCGGTGAAATGCAAGGTAAGCTGGCGAAGTGGTCCACTGAGAACAAGGAGCGCAAGTTTGATCGACTGTTACGGGTGATTTCTGACAAACTATGGATTGCTAAGGCGGCGCAGATTACACTAGCATCAAAAGGAGCGCATACGGCTGGGATCGACGGAGTCAACAAGGGAAGACTGGAGAGCAACCTTCAGGAAGAATTGGACCGTATCCGGTCTGAACTACTGGCAGGAACATACCAACCATTGCCTGCCAAGCGAGTATACATACCAAAAGCAAACGGAAAACTGCGACCGTTGGGTATTCCCAGTCTGCGGGACCGAATTGTGCAAAGGGCAATGCTGATGGTCATGGAACCAATATGGGAAAGTGACTTTCATCGAAATTCCTATGGATTTCGACCTGAACGAAGTGTTCATCACGCGATACGAACCGTACGGCTTCAATTGCAAGATGGTGCCGAGGAAAACTGCACTGCAGGTCGTTGGGTAATTGAAGGCGATCTGGCAAGCTACTTTGACACGGTACATCATCGAATACTGATAAAATGCGTCCGGCGTCGTATATCAGATCAACGCTTTCTTGCCTTGGTATGGAAATTCATCAAGGCAGGATGGGTTGATCGGGGTCTGTTCTGCGCCGCAAGTCAAGGAGTTCCACAGGGCGGAGTCATTTCCCCACTTCTCTCCAATATCATGTTGCATGAATTTGACATGTGGATGGAGAAGAACTACTTGAACAAGAAAGCGCGAAAAGATCGATGGGCATGGAACTTCGGCATCCTCAAGAAGCGGCCGATTACTATTCGGGAGAATCGGCAATGGAAACCAGCGGTTTCCTATTGCCGGTATGCCGATGACTTTGTGGTCGTGGTTAAGGGAACGGTGGCCCAAGCGAAGGAGATTCGCGAAGCATGTCGCTTATTTCTGGAAGAGACACTCCAACTCAAGCTGAACATGGAAAAGACCCACATAACTCATATAAACGACGGAGTGGTCTTTCTGGGACATCGTATCATTCGCAAGCGAGGACCACGCGGCACAATGAGGCCGGTCACAACAATTCCGTGGGCAAAATACCGCAACTTCACCCGTAAACTGGTAGAGGAACTTTCAGGAAATTACAGCGAGAGCAAGGTTGAAATGATAGAACGGCTCAACTACAAACTGGCTGGATGGGCCAACTTCTATACTTTTACCGACTATACGGCAACCGTGTTTAACAAGGTGGATAGAGTCGTGTTCTGGAAGTTTGGACACTGGCTTGCGCAAAAGTACCGGACTAGCATCAAAAGCTTGATGCGTGATTGTGTTCGGTCACCGGAGCTAAACCGGGCTAAAACATGGGTTATGAATGGTCAAGACCGGCGAGGAAGATACATAACGATATCACTTCGCCGACTCGTTACCAGTCGTAAATGTCAATTTCGTTGGCGTGGTAATGAGAGTAACCCCTACCTGAATCGAGATGAAAACCGAAGCGTCTTCGAATCACACTACAAGGAAACCGCCTTTGCTATAAGCAACACTTAAATGGAAAGCTGTATGCGCTGAGAGGTGCACGTACAGTTTGGGAAGGAGAGGTCGGGAAATAGCTCGACTACGCCCGATCTCTTACTTCACTCCGGATGCAAAAAGGGTTCATGTATTTGTTTGTGATTATCGACTGGTACAGCCG
>CAZOJA010000490.1:0-2050 GCA_964579955.1 uncultured Veillonellaceae bacterium
TTGTCTATCATCATAAACTCTGTGCTCACGGTGTCAGTCCTCCCTTATCGCTTTGAACGGACAGGTTTCGATACAGGCCCCGCACTTGATGCATTTTGCCTGGTCGATCACAAATGGTTCCTTGATTTTGCCGGAAATCGCACCGACCGGACAGGCGCGTGAACACTTGGAGCAGCCGCGACAGAGGGCCGGATCAATCAAAATCGTTTTCAGCTTCTGGCAGCTTTTTGCCGGGCAGCGCTTTTCCCGTACATGCGCTTCATATTCGTCGCGGAAATATTTGATCGTACTGATAACCGGCAGCGGCGCCGTCTTGCCCAGTCCGCAGAGCGCGGTGGAAGAAATCGTATCCGCCAGCTCCAGCAGCATATCCAAGTCTGCCAGTTCTCCCTGACCAGCCACGATTCGTTCCAAAACCTGCAACATCCGCTTGGTTCCCTCTCTACAGGGAACACATTTGCCGCAAGATTCGTTCTGGGTAAAATTCATAAAGAAGCGTGCCACTTCCACCATACAGGTGTGTTCATCCATGACCACCAGACCGCCGGAACCGATCATCGCGCCGGCTTTTTTCAGCGAATCAAAATCCAGCGGCATATCAAGGTGCTCCTTCGTCAGACACCCGCCGGAAGGTCCGCCGATCTGCACCGCCTTAAACTCGGCTCCGCCACGGATACCGCCGCCGATATCAAAGATAACTTCGCGCAGCGTCGTTCCCATCGGCACTTCAATCAAACCGGTATTTTCAATATTGCCGGTCAGGGCAAAAGCCTTGGTGCCGGGGCTCTTTTCCGGTCCGATCGACTTGTACCAAGCCGACCCCCGGTTGATAATCAGCGGCACATTGGCAAACGTCTCCACGTTGTTCAAAACCGTCGGTTTGCCATACAAGCCCTGTTCCACGGTGCGAGGCGGCTTGACTCGCGGCATGCCGCGCTTGCCTTCGATCGAAGTCGTCAAGGCGCTGCCTTCGCCGCAAACAAATGCGCCGGCTCCTTTACTGATCTTAATGTCGAAGGCGCGACCGGAACCGAGAATATTATCACCAAGCAATCCGAAATTGCGATTTTGGGCAATCGCGGTTTCCAGCCGCTGAATCGCAAGCGGGTACTCGGCCCGTACATAGATGTAGCCATAAGCAGCACCGCAGGCAATACCAGCGATCATCATCCCTTCCAGCATCCGGTGGGGATCGCCCTCCATGACGCTGCGGTCCATGAATGCGCCGGGATCTCCTTCGTCGCCGTTACAGACGACAAATTTGACTTCTGACTTCTGCCGCTTGACCTGCGACCATTTGCGCCCAGCCGGGTAGCCGCCGCCGCCGCGCCCGCGCAGATTCGATTCGTCAATCACTTTGACGATCTCATCCGGCGTCATTTCAAACAAGGCTTTTTCAAACGCTTTGTAGCCGCCAATCGCCAGATACTCCTGCAGAGAAGTTGCGTCGATGTGACCGCAATGCTCCAATACCAGTCGGGTTTGTTTTTTATAAAACGGAATTTCTTCCTGGGTCGGAAACTGCTGGCCGTCTTTTCGGTAAGTCAACCGCTCCACTACCTGGTCGCCGACGATCGACTGACTAATGATTTCAGCGCAGTCTTCCAGCTTCACTTTGATATATAGCCAACCCATCGGCTCAATCCGCACCAGCGGACCCATCTCGCAAAATCCGTGACAGCCGCTTTTTTTCACGCCAACAGAATGATCGTGCGGTTCTTTCTCCAAACTGACCGCACAGGCGATTCCGTTTTGCTCAATCAACCGAACCAGCTCCGCGTAGATTTCCAACGACCCGCCAGCTACGCAGCCAGTCCCGGCACAGACGAGAATCTTCTTCTGTTGAAAATCCAGTGCTGATTTGTATTGGTTCCGGGCATTTTGCAAGTCTTGTCTAGTTAACAACATCGCAGTCTTCCTCCCTGAGCCTTGCCAGCAATTCACTTGCTTTATCCGGTGTCATGGCCGGGTACACTTTGTCGTTCACAGTCAGCACCGGGGCCAGTCCACAGGCGCCCAGGCAGGAAACCGTCTCCACCGTGAACAGCAA
>CAZOJA010000491.1:0-2049 GCA_964579955.1 uncultured Veillonellaceae bacterium
ATGATTTTCAGATCCTTGCCAATCGAAAAAGCAGTCGCCGGGTGATCGCCGGTCACCATCAACACCTTGATGCCGGCCCGTTGGCACTGCTCAACAGCCACAAGCGCTTCTGGCCGCAGCGGATCAATCAGGGCGACCAATCCCAAAAATTCAAGATTGATAATGTCTTTGACTTCGAATTCGTCCACACAACAATCGTCGACTGTACCAACTGCCAGTGCCAGGACGCGGTAACCCGACTTAGTATAATTCAAGGTTTCAAGTTCGATCCGACCTGCATTTAGGGTACTGCCACTGCGAACATGGTCCCAATCATAACCGCACATCGGAACAATTGATTCAACTGCCCCTTTGACACCGACTTTCACCTTGCCATTTTCTCTGTAAAACTGAGCGGAGTATTTTCTTTCCGATTCAAACGGGATAGTCGTCAACAATTCAACCGATTCTCTGATCCGATTCGGTTCAAGGGACAATTTATAGGCCAGACTTAAGAATGCCAAATCAACTGGATCACCTGCCGCCTCCCATTCTGATCCATTAAGAACCAACGAGGCTTCATTGCACAACGCGCCCACCTTTGCCAACTCAAGCAGTTCCGGGTCGGCCTTCGCCAAAAATGCATCCTGTTTCGGTTCGAAAACGCCACCTTCGCTGTTATAGCCTTCTCCCGTAACTTCCAGGTGAATGGAGGGGTAGAGGAACACTTGCCGGATTGTCTGTTTGTTCAAGGTCAATGTTCCTGTTTTATCGCTAGCGATGTGGGTACATGAGCCGAGCCCTTCAACCGCGGTAAGTTTTCGGACAATCACATTTCGACGAGCCATGCGCTGCGTGGCCACCGAAAGTGCGACGGTCATGGCAATCGGCAACCCTTCCGGTATTGCAGATACAGCCAGTGCGACCAAAATAAGAAATACGTCATGCACATTTTTTCCTTGCATTACTTCATAGATTCCCAGCAAGAAACACGCGCCTAGAATAATATAGCTGATTTGATGTGTAAACCGTTCCATCCGGACAATAAGTGGTGGTTTCGCAATTTTTGTATCTGTTACAGCCCTGGCGATATTGCCGAGTTCCGTTCGCTCGCCTGTTTCGACAACAATGCCGATCCCGCGCCCAACCGTTACCGTCGAACCGGCAAACCCCATGTTTTTTCTATCCCCCAGCGCAGTTTCCGCCGGGAGGGGCTCGCTCATTTTATCTGAGGCTATAGATTCCCCGGTCAGCAAGGCCTCGTCAATCGCAAGCCCATTGGTTGAGAAAAAGCGCAAATCAGCAGGAACTTTAACCCCTGATTCCAACAATACGACATCGCCAGGAACTAATACATCGGCAGATAAAGTCAGCTCCAGACCAGCCCGGCGAACCCGGGCCTGTGTTTGAAACAGTTCCATCAATGCAGCGGAACTTCGTTCTGCTTTCCACTCCTGATAAGAGCCAATACACGCATTGAATGCCAGTACAACAAAAATGAAAAAAGCGTCGCCGGCTTCACCGATTGCCAAGGATACCACAGCTGCAGCCAATAAGATATAGATCAGCGGATTCAAAAACTGCCCAAAAAAAATCTGTAACAGAGTAGGTGGTTTGGCTGCTGGCAACTTATTGGGGCCGATTTGTCCGAGTCTTATGTTTGCTTCTTCCTGCGTAATGCCTGACTCGGAAGAGTTGAGTTCGGTCAATACCTGATTGTTACTCATCGCATGCCAAGTCTTTGCCATTGCGAACCTCCTGTCTGTAACCCGATTCCTTGCATAAATTATCACTCCGAACGCTGTGATAGTCAAATCTTCATACTGGTTTTTCCTGACCGCCTGGAGCAATATGCTCCTTTACAAAAATAGACCGGATGGAATCATCCATCCGGTCTATTTTTTGTCCGGTTGCCCGGAGCTTACATATCCATACCGCCCATGCCGCCCATACCGCCCATGCCGCCAGGCATGCCAGCCGGAGCAGCTTTTTCCGGTTTATCGGTGATCAGGGTTTCGGTGGTCAGTACCATCGCCGCGATGCTGGACGCGTTCTGCAGAGCGGAACGGG
>CAZOJA010000492.1:0-2046 GCA_964579955.1 uncultured Veillonellaceae bacterium
TGTTGCTCGGCGGCTTCATGATTCATGGCGTAACCCCTGGTCCGCTGTTGCTTACGTCGCACGGCAACTTAGTTTATGCTATTTTCGCGGCGCTGATCATCGCACATTTTGTTATGTTGATTGTCGAGTTTTGGGGATTGCGTATTTTTATCAAAGCGCTGGACATTCCGAAGTACATCTTGTTGCCGATCATTATTTCGCTATGCGTGGTCGGTGCTTTTGGTCTGAACAATGACCTGACCGATGTCTGGAGTCTGCTGATTTTTGGTTTGCTTGGCTTTGGTCTTGAGAAGCAGGGCTATCCGCTGGCGCCGCTTATCTTGGGTTTCATTCTCGGGCCGATGGTCGAAACCAACCTGCGGCGCGGATTAATGCACACCGGAGGCGACTTCATGCCGTTTTTTGCCCAACCGATTGCTGCGCTGTTTTTCGCGCTTACGGCGCTCTCCGTTGGCTGGATCATTTACCAAGGCTACAGGAAGAAGGCTTCCGCTGGCGTTTGACCGCTAAGGCGTAAATAAAGAAAAGAAAATTAAAAAGGGAAGGGGTTTTATTCATGAAACGCTCAAAGTCCATCGTGAGTCTGGTTGTGGGGATTTTCATTCTGGGGTTGCTGGTAGCCGGATGCGGCGGTGGCGCCAAACCGGAAGCAAAACCTGAGGCAAAACCGGCAATTCAGTACCCGACCAAACCGGTACAAATTATCGTTCCGGCCGGAGCTGGCGGTGATACCGACACCAATGCCCGTATTATGGGAAAATACCTGGAAAAAGAACTGGGAAAAGCAGTTGTTATTGTTAACGCCGGGGCTGCCAGCGGTACTGCCGGCACGAAAAAAGTCAAAGATGCACCGCCGGATGGCTATACTGTCCTGTTCTATCATCCGGGTTTCCCTCTGCACAGAATCATGGGGTTGTCCGACTTCTCCTATGATGATCTTGCAGTGGCAAATGTAGCCTTGCTTGACGATACCAACGTGTTTGCCGTCAGCGCCGAATCCAAGTTCAAAACGATGAAAGATGTTGTGGACCAGTCGAAAGCGAACCCGAAGAGTGTGAAGTTTGCGACCGAAGTAGGTAACTTCACGCACATCCACGTGTTGGCTGTCGAAGAAAAGACTGGTATCAAACTGAACGTGGTTGACGTAGGTTCCGCTGCCGCTAAAACCGCTGCGCTGATGGGCAACCAAATCGACATCATCGGAACCCAGTACGGCTTGATCAAACAATATATCGACGCGGGAAAATTCCGGGTCATTGGTGTGCTCTCCGACAAGCGTCACCCACAAATGGCTAATGTACCAACATTTAAAGAACAAGGCATCGATGTTTCTTTCTCCAAATACTTCTTCTTTGCTTTCCCCAAGGGAACTCCCAAGGAAATCATTGAAAAGTTCAATGCTGCGGTAGAAAAAGTTAGCAAGAATCCTGAATTCAAAGCGGAAATGGACAAGTTTATGATCACGGCCAATTACATGCCTTCGGACAAGGCTATCGAGTATTTGAAAAAAGACGAAGCAGTGTTGAAAGGGCTGGTTGAAAAGGCCGGCTTTGCCGGCGCCGCCAAGAAATAGGCTTTCTAAAGAAGGGTAAGGAGTTTTCCAACTCTTTACCCTTCTTTTTACAACAAGGAGGGTACAAATTTTGAGTGACAGTGTGAATAAGCAACTGACCCGATTACCATTTCCCGGCAAAGTAGTACGGGGCCCGGGAGCATTGGCGACGCTGGGAGATATTTGCCAGGCGCAAGGTAAAAAACTTTATATTTTGGGTGGCAAAACCGCTCTGGCAAAAACGAAACAAAGCATTTACGCCAGCATTGCGCAGACAGGACTGGATATTGCCGCCTTTGCCTGGTATGGCGGCGAATGTTCGCAGGAGAATATTGATAAGCTGGCCGAGGATGTTTTATCCTGCAAGGCGGATGTCATCGTTGCTGTCGGCGGAGGCAAAGCGTTGGACACTGGGAAAGCCGTCGGCGCCAAGTGCAACCTGCCGGTCGTGACGGTCCCCACGATTGCCGCCACCTGTGCGGCAGTGACCCCTT
>CAZOJA010000493.1:0-2046 GCA_964579955.1 uncultured Veillonellaceae bacterium
GCGATTGCTGCAGGAACAGCGGTTACGGGTGCTGCAGTTGCAGCAGGAACGGCAGCCACTGCAGCAACGGTTGCGGCGGGAGCAGCAGCTGCAGCAGCAGCAACTGCAGCTGCTCCTGTTGTTGCTGTTGCTGCTGTATTAGGTGTGGGTTGGAAACTTGGAAAAAAACTGTTTGGGAAATAATTGGTTCATTTAACCTGCTGAGTATAATATTGCTCAGCAGGTTAAATGAAAGTATGTTGATACTCAGATGAAAAGTAGCAGCGTATTGTTTTTTAGTGACCCGGCGACGCAGGAGTGTTCAGCCGGGTCGCACTTTACAATAGCACAAGACCTATTGATGGCGCTGAAGTTTTGCCTCAAGTTCAGAAGTGAATTGACGGATCAACTCGTCGAGACAAGAATGAATGTACCCGCCATCGAAGGCATAACTACAGCAGTCTGAACAGGCTGTCAAAAACTTATGCTCGATTTCATCGAAATCAATCCAATAACCGTACTTAACTTCTTTTTTGTCACTGCCAAGCCAGTTTTTCCTCCAATAGTCCCTTTCGCTAATTTCAATGGGGCCATCGGTTTTAAGAATATATTGGTGCGCTTTGACTTTGCCGCATTCACCGATGACTTTCGTGTTCAAATACTGCCGAAAACCTTGATCGATCGTTGCGGTCGCAGGCTGGAAGTCAGAAAGTGAGAGGCTCAGTTTGCCGGCCTGTGAAGAAAGTTCAAAGCTTTGATTCGGATACGGTAAGTCATGCCTGTCATAAATTTCTTGGAGTTTGGATTTGATATTGCTGAACAGATTAACAATTTGGTTTTGATAGTTTACGCTCAGATCATCGCTGATGTTCTCAGGGCCGTTTGGAGACAGGTAGCTTTCGCATTCCGCACAATACCGCGTCAATCTGTTAATTGCAGCTTCACGGCATTGACTCTGGGATGAAAAACGATGAGAAGAATCAAACTGACGGTCAATGTGTTTTCGAAGGGTTGGTATCTTAATCAGTTTTACGTTCTTTATCTTCCCCAACAGATCGGCGATTTCGTCCGAAACAGACCGGGAAACACTGGCGTTGCCGCTGTCCGGCTCCATCTCTTTGGGCACATTCATGGAACACTTCTTCAGTTCTGTTTTTAGAATTTCAACTTTTTCAGCAATCTTTTTGCGTACGGCTATTTCGAATGGCTTCAATGCTTTTGGCATCATCTCGACAACCGCCGATTCAAGCTCATAGGCTAATTGACGCTTCAAGTCATCCGCAAAAACCCGCATTGCTTTTCGCAGGTCATACCGTTCCTTATCACCGTTGTCATCCGTGTCGATGTAGCAACTGTAGTCAGTAGCAGGCTGGAACGTTTCGCAAAAACCAATTGTCTCGATGTTTCTCAAGGTTCCGCAAGCAGTTTGGCTTTTATAGTCAATATCTGGACCTGACTCAAATTGGATAAAGTCGGCAGGCAAAGCAATCTTTCCATTGGTAATGTCTTCCGCCAAAACGCGAAGTTCATGCAATAGGTTTGAAACATTGACGTTGACATCGTGATAGAAATTGCCGCTTTCTTGAGTAAGATGCAGATACTTTTCCAGTTTGTTTTTCTTGTAGGTTGCAACCAGTTGCTTGACTAGGGTTTTGCGCTGAGAGTAGATGGTCTTTTCGAATGCGTCAAGTCCGGCCCCTTCCGCGCCACGATCCCACTTATACTTGTTTCTGAATTCAAAATTCGATAGCACGCTCACACTGTTGAACGGAACTGCGTAATCGTTCAGGTCAAACTTCAATTCGGCGCGAGACGGTTTCTTGACGGAAAAAGCTAGAAGTTGCTCGTCGATGAATTTCTTTAGGCTGTTGGCATCAGCGGGACGGGTTGATTCAGGCATAACCTCGGCGCCATCATCAATACACGAGATGGCCTTGACCGGGCAGGTTGCAATCATTTTCTTAACGACTTCGTATTGTTCATCGGCAAATAAACCACCCTCAAGAGGACTTGCCTTTCCGGACGGCAATCTGTGCAGAAGGTTGCTCTCTAAAAAGCAATATCCGC
>CAZOJA010000494.1:0-2045 GCA_964579955.1 uncultured Veillonellaceae bacterium
AAAAGGGGGTGGTTGTGTTGACATTTAAAATGTGGGCAAAAGTTTTGGTATTGTTGTTATTCCAGTTCGTAACAATGGGGTACATATGTAACACAGTCACATATGCCGCGGACCCGGAAATCGCCCGTATCGGTTGGAATGCCGGAGCAGTTGCCAATCAACCGGTAGCACCGTCCACTTTTTCACTGAATTCAAGTTATAGAATATCGCAAATCATGACTTATCACTACAATGGAGGCAGCGGTTCCATGCTGGGCACGATTGGCCTGCGGGGAAACGACGGCTCCATGTACGGACCGTGGCAAGCGGTCAGCGATAAAGGGCAGAGCGGCCTCAGTACAACCTTATGGTATGTTTTCCCGAATGTGGTTCTGCCGGCCGGCAGCTATACCGTTGTCGATTCGAACCCGGCTACGTGGTCGCAAAATGCCGCTGGCGGCGGCCGGGGCTTTGCAATCGTGTTTGGATCAGTCGCAGCTTCACCGCAAGCTGCCAGCCCGTCTGCCGGATCGACCGCAAACTATCTGTCCATCCTGAGCGGCACCTGGCATGACAGTGGGACAGGGTTTTATGCTTCGCTTTCCTTAAACGGAAATCAGATTGGCGGTAGTGCAGTTTTCAACAGCGTCTATGGTTATCAGCCGCTGCATTATACCATTTCTGGGCAGATTATTGATGCTGGTTCTAATGCGATTCAATTTACCATGGTCGAAAAAGAAACCGGAAAATCATGGCTGTATAAAGGAAAAGTTGGCGAAGACGTGATCACAGATGTCGTGGGCGGGAAGCATCCCTATTGGGTCATTACGGGAAGCTTCGAAGGCGCCAGTAATAGCAATAAGTTCCGCTGGGAGCGTGAGAAAAAGTAATATTGGCAAAATCTAGTGCGGCAACAAGCACCGTACGGCCTGACAACGCGCTAATACGAAAGACCTTCCAGACATGGAGGGTCTTTCGCATTGTTGTACGCCCGGCATGGGCGTCATCTATAGGATGAAAGTTCCGAACGGGGGCTGGCGAGCGCCAACCGTTAGCCAAGAGCAAGGGTGTCCGCCGTGAGACGGAATCTGAAGGAAGCTGGAGGCAAAAGCTCGACCTGAGGTACACGAACCCAATTTGAGGCTGTTTCAGTCGGACGAGTCTGCGACACAAGGCGAAGTCCGAAGCCGCCAAGGACTGAGGCAGTAAACTTGGGCAGGTGCATGAGCGGAAAGATGACGTTCTTATCCGGGGAGGCCTGCGGTTACGCCGACTGAGTCGGTAACCGCCGCCATGAGGCGGCGCTGAAATCGCAGGAGTCAGCCGAGGCCATAGTACGGAGAGCGGGACGCCGCACCGGAAGGGCCGAACCCAAAGAAAGAGAGGGAAACCATGAGTTCGCGTAATGAGCAATTACAGCAGAAAACTTCGAAAGAAGGCTGGCGGCAAAAAGTAGCGGTGAAGCCGCAAAAGTATGCCGGAGCGCTGAGCCCATTGCCGGCACAAATGGACCTACCCTCTCGCGAAGACCCAGGTGAACTGCTGGAGAAAACGCTGGCGCGGGAAAACATGAAACGAGCCTACCAGCGGGTGAAACAAAACGGAGGAGCTCCCGGAGTTGATGGGATGAATGCCACAATGTTGGCGGAATATCTCAAGACGAACTGGGCAACAATCAAAGAACAGCTCCTACAGGGGACATACTGTCCGCAGCCCGTAAAACGGGTGGAAATTCCCAAACCCGGAGGCGGGACGCGAGCACTGGGTATCCCGACCGTATTGGATCGCCTGATCCAACAGGCCCTTCTGCAGACACTGACCCCGATATTCGATCCGCATTTCAGTCCGGAAAGCTACGGCTTCCGACCGGGGAAACGAGCCCATGACGCCGTGCGAAGAGCACAGGAACATATCCAAGGCGGGTATCGATTCGTCGTAGACCTGGATTTGGAGAAGTTCTTCGACCGTGTCAACCATGACATGCTGATGGCTCGGGTAGCGCGACGAGTGGAAGACAAAAGAGTCCTGAAGCTCATCCGCAGTTATCTAAACGCCGGAGTCATGAC
>CAZOJA010000495.1:0-2043 GCA_964579955.1 uncultured Veillonellaceae bacterium
ACAGGCGGCAAATAATTGAACCAAGATAGGTGGAAAGAAGGAGAACAATGATTGAGCTGCGACAATTGGTGAAAAAATATGGCGAGCGGACGGCAGTCAATCAGTTGGACCTGCAGATTGCCGCAGGAGAAGTATTCGGTCTGCTCGGGCCGAACGGGGCAGGCAAAACAACGATCATTCGCATGCTGACGATGCTGACCAGACCGACTGCCGGCGAGATTCGCATCGGCGACTGTACGCTGCCCGTCGATGCAGAGCGCGTCAAGGCGATGCTGGGGATTGTGCCGCAACATTTTAACTTGGACGTGGATCTGACGGTGGGCGAAAATTTGGATTTGCATGGCCGCTTGCATCATATCGCGGCGGCCACGCGAGAGCATCGCATTGAGGAACTGCTGGAGTATGTCGAGCTGCAGGAACGGATCGACGATAAAGTGCAGAATCTGTCGGGCGGCATGAAACGGCGGCTGATGATCGCCCGCGCTTTGTTTCATCGCCCGCGCATTCTGTTTCTTGACGAACCAACGGTCGGTCTTGATCCACAGGTTCGCCGCAAACTATGGGATTTGATCCGGCGGCTGCAGGGCGAAAACTTTACCGTATTACTGACGACGCATTATATCGAAGAGGCCGAGGCCCTGTGCAACCGGGTGGCGATCCTGGACAAGGGACGCCTGATTGCCCTCGATAGCCCGGAGGAGTTGCGGCGCAGGACCGGCGCTTATGTCGTGGAGTGGATGGAAGAAGAAGGTTCCTGCAGCCGATTTTTTCATGAACGGAGCGCGGCGGGCGATTTTGCCGGAACGCTGGCGGTTACGGCAACTATTCGCCGCTCCAACCTGGAAGACGTGTTTGTCGAACTGACGGGAAGAAAGGTGAGCGAATGATGCTGCAAGATATTGCAACCGTTTTTTGGCAAGACTGGTTGGTATTGCGTCAACGCATGAAAACGTTCATCTTTTCGCGCATGGTAACGCCGATTCTTTATTTGGTTGCATTTGGCTGGGGGCTTGGGCGCAATGTTCAGGTGGAGGGCGGTAGCTATCTCGATTTCATTGTGCCCGGCATCCTGGCGCTCAATTCGATGAATATCAGCTTCAACTCGGTTGGTTCGCCGCTCAACATGAGCCGGCTTTACCATAAAACTCTTGAAGAGTATTTGGTGGCGCCGATTAGTCCGGTGGCTTTTGTGTTGGGCAAAATTTTCGCCGGAACATTTCGCGGGCTTATTTCTTCAGTGATTATTGTGGCGCTGGCGTTTTTGTTTGGCGCCAAGTTTCAGATCAACGTGCCGTTTGTGCTGATTGTGACTTTAAATTGCATGGCGTTTGCCGGTCTGGGGTTTGTTGCCGCGATGCTGATCAATTCACATGAGGAAATGGGTAACTTCAGCACCTATGTGCTGTTGCCGATGTCTTTTCTTTGCGCAACCTTTTTTAATATCAGCAAATTGCCGGATTTGCCGCGACTGCTCATCGAACTGCTGCCGCTCACGCATTGCACCTATGCGCTCAGGGCGATCAGCGGCGGCGGGGATGCTCCGATTGCATCTTGGATTAATTTGGTGACTTATGTACTCGTCATGATCGGGGTCAGTGTCTGGACCATGGAGCGGGTGCGTCGATAAAGCGAGGGAACTGGCAGTGAAGAGACGCTATTGGCAAGTTTGGTTGGTAGTGATATTGATAGCGGCAATTACCGGCGCCGGTTATTATTACTGGAAAAAGATGAATAAGCCGCCTTCGTTTGGCAAAACTGTGACAATCAAGCGCGGTATGATTCGTTCTTTGGTACAGGCTACGGGTTCTGTAGCAGCGGTGAACTCGGTCGATATCAGCTCGAAGATTACTGGACGGATTGTCGAAGTCAGAGTTGCAGAAAATGATGTCGTGAAGGCAGGGCAGATTGTAATTTTGCTGGATGCTAGCCATTATCGCGCTCTGGCTGAGCAGGCGTCCGCCAAGATGAATACTAGGCGAAGAGATTTTGAACGGTTGAAAAAATTGGCGGCGGTAGGCGCCATTCCGCCCAAAGATTTGGACG
>CAZOJA010000496.1:0-2042 GCA_964579955.1 uncultured Veillonellaceae bacterium
TGAAACTTCTGTGCCAATAAACCAGAGGCGCGATCAGAGCTTCTTCGTCATAAACCGCGCTGTTTCTCCGTCTCGCACGACTGCCGTATGACACAACCAGCGCTCACTTGTCCGGGGGAAATCGCTGCGGTAATGATGACCGCGCGACTCCTCGCGCAGCAGCGCGCTGCCTGCCACCAGTTCGGCGACTTCACACAGCGTTTCCAGTTGCAGCAGGTCCAGCAGGGCCTGATTGAAGATTTTGCAGTCGACAACCTGCTTGCCAGTCAGAAACGAACGGATCCGCCGCACTTCTTCGCGCAGCAAACCGAGACCCGCCTGGTTGCGACTGACCCCGGCATATAGTTGCACCATTTCCTGCAACCGCCGGCGCAACAGCGGCAGTTCGGCGGCACTCGCCCGGGTTGCCGCCGATTCGGCGCCAGCCAGTCGGCAACGGATGCGCTCCGCCTCTTCCTGTAGCGAGGCCGCCGCCAGTTCCGGCAAACCATGCGCGCTGGCCCAGCGGCTGGCGGCCCGGCCGGCCCTCGCGCCAAACACCTGGGTCGCGGCAATGCCGCTGCCGGCCAGCCGATTGGCCCCGTCAACATTGCCGGCGCACTCCGGCGTGGCAAACAGTCCGGCAACACTGGCGCCGCCATCGCTGTCGATATGGATGCCGCCCATCAGGTAATGGGCGCCTGGCGCGACTTCGATCCTGGCGGTCGCCGGGTCCACTCCGTGCGATTTCAGATAGTTGTACTGCGCCAGGTCGAGCTTCTTGCGAACGAAATCGGGGCCTTTGGCGGAGTCCCCCACATACCAGTACAGGCCGCCGTGCTCACCACCGCGGCCTTGCTCGATCGCCCGGTGCATCAGCAGCATCGCCTGGTCGCGCACCGGCAGCGGCTTTGGTAGCACGGCCCGACCGTCCTTGTCATAGACATTGCCGTCCAAAATCGCTTCGGCAAGAAACTCGTAGTGCACAAACGTACCTTTCAGGGAAGGCGGCCAGACCAGCACCGACGGGTAAAACAGCACCATTTCCATGTCGACCAGTTCAGCACCGGCCCGGTAAGCATGTGCCAAGCCATCGCCGACCGCGTCGCCCGGGCAGTCGTTGACCGCCCAGAGCTGTTGGCAACCGCCCGTCGCCAACACGACCGAACGCGCCCTCACCAAGGTCATCTCGCCGCTGCGCAGGTCAAACCCCATCACGCCGGCCACGGTCTGCCCGTCCGGCGGCGCTGCCTGCAATAACCCGGTGACAAAGAAGTCGTCAAGGATACGGATATTGCCCTGAAGCTTGCAGGCCGAGTGCAAGGCCGCGACCAATCCGACGCCGCCGCCCTTGACAAAGATGTTGCGTGGCTGCGACTGCCCGGGAAAACGTCCCAGCGCCAACTCGCCGCGTTCATCACGGACGAAGCGCACGCCATAGCCCTCGATTTCTTTTACCGCCCGAGCGGCTTCCGTCGCCAGAGTCCAGGCCAGGGTTCTGTCTGCCAGCTCATAGCCGCAGCGCAATATGTCTTCGAGAAACAGCTCGCTGCTGTCGTCCGGGTGCAAGGATGCCTGCACGCCGCCAGCCGCAGTCAGAGTGATGCCGGAACGAGCCACCGGCCCCTTGTTGACAAGCAGCACCCTGCTGCCGGCTTCTGCTGCAGCCAGCGCCGCCCGCAGTCCGGCCGCGCCGCCGCCGACCACCAGAACCTCGGTTTCCAGTCTGACCATATCCATCGTCATCCCTCCCGCGGCTGGGAAAAGTCGACGACCAGATCCCGCACGACCCGATACTTGGAATGGGGCTCCAGCGTCACGGTCTCACCCGGTTGCACCATCGTGACGCAGCCGAGCGCATCCCGGCCGTTGACCCGCACCAGGCAGGACCCGCATTGCCCCTTGAAGCAGGTCGAGGTCCGGCAGGCAAAGCCGGCATCGATCGCATGGATTTCGGCCATCAACGCCATCACCGACAGCGGCTCCGCCGTCGGCACCGTGTATGACTGAAAACCGGCCTGCCCCGGGTTTGCCGGGTCAAACCGATAGGCCCGGATATGGAT
>CAZOJA010000497.1:0-2039 GCA_964579955.1 uncultured Veillonellaceae bacterium
GGCGGCAGTCCCGCCGAGAATGCGGAAATCATCAATAACATCCTGCAGGGAGAGCAGGGCGCCAAACGTGATCTGGTTCTGTTAAACACGGCAGCTGCCCTGGTAGTTGCTGGCAAAGCCGAAAATATCAGGGAAGGCCTGAAACTGGCTGCCGAAAGTATCGACAGCGGCGCTGCTCTTGGCAAGTTGGACCGTTTGCGCGAACTCAGCCGGCAACAACCATGTTGATAAAAATCTGCGGCATCCGCTCACTGGCTGACGCACTAGCCGCTCGTGAATTCGGCGCCGATTTGATCGGTTTCGTGTTCGCTGCCAGCCGACGTCAAATCGCTGTCGCCAGTGCAGCCAGCATTTGCAAATCAGTTTGCGGCCCCGGCAAAGTCGGCGTGTTTGTCAATCAACCATTGGACGAAGTCAACTCGATTGCCGAACAGTGCCAACTCGATTACATCCAGTTGCACGGCGATGAGTCTGCCGAATACCACCGCAGTCTGAATCGTCCGCTGATCCGGGTCGTTCGCGTCGGGCCTGGCTTCAACCCGGCGGCGATTGAAATTGATACTGACAGCTGGCTGCTGCTGGACAGCTTCGTCGCCGGACAGCAAGGTGGTACCGGCATCGCCTTTGATTGGCAGTCTACCCGCCGGTTGATCGGACGCCCCCGGCAAAAATTCTTTGTCGCCGGTGGTTTGAATGCGGTTAATGTCACTGAAGCCATCCGCATTCTACGTCCCGACGGCATTGATGTTTCCGGTGGCGTGGAAACAGACGGAGTGAAGGATCCTGAAAAAATAAACCGATTCATCGCAGCGGCCCGGTCCGCAGAAAGGAATCATCTATGCTGAACAAGATTGTCGCCGTGATTCGCGAACAAGTTGCAACCCTGAAACAAAGCCAGCCGCTGAACCCGTTGGCAATCCAGCCGGCCACCTTCGCGTTCAGCCGAGCCATGGACGACGCCGACTGGACGCTAATCGCCGAGTGCAAGCTGGCCTCGCCAGCCAAAGGCCAGTTGTGCGACTCACGAAGCGTGCCGGAACTGGCGCTGCTATTTACCGAAAATGGGGCAACTGCGCTATCTGTTCATACCAGCGCGCCGTTTCGGGGCAAGTTGGCCGACATCGCCGCCGTTCGCGCCGTCAGCCCGCTGCCGATCCTGCGCAAGGACTTCATCATCGACGAATACCAAATCTACGAGGCCCGCGCCGCCGGTGCAGATGCGATTCTACTGATCGCGGCAATTCTGAATGACACCGAGCTAAATCAATTCCTGGCAACTGCCAAAAGGCTCGGTATGGATTGTTTGGTCGAAGTACACAGCTTGCCGGAGCTGGACCGCGTCAAAAACACCAGCGCCAGCCTGGTCGGCATTAACAACCGCGATCTGACCACCTTCAACACCGATATCGCCAACACATTTTCTTTGCTGCCGCATTGCGAACCGCATTGGCGACTGATCAGCGAAAGTGGTATTCGTAGCGGTTCCGACGCCATTACACTAAAGCAGGCCGGTGTCCATGGCATTCTTGTTGGTGAAAGTCTGGTCAAGGCCTCTGATATCGCCTCCCACTGCCGCGATCTGGCCTTGCGACAAACTGTTTTCTAAATTTGCAACAACGAATAAGGAGGAATCAACATGCCTGATCAAAAAGGACGCTTTGGCGACTTCGGCGGCCGGTTTGTACCGGAAACCGTCATGCCGGCGTTGCATGAACTGGAAGATTTCTATATGAAGATAAAAAACGACCTGGAGTTCCAGGCCGAATTCAGCCGCTATCTGAAACAATACGCCGGGCGACAAACGCTGCTCTACTATGCTGAGAATCTGACAAAACATTATGGCAAGGCTAAGATTTATCTGAAACGGGAAGATTTGCTGCATACCGGCGCGCACAAAATCAACAACGCCCTCGGCCAAGCTCTGCTGGCCCGCCGCATGGGCAAAAAACGCATCGTGGCCGAAACTGGCGCCGGGCAGCACGGGGTGGCCTGCGCCACCGTTGCCGCCCTATTCGGCCTGGAGTGTTGCGTATTCATGG
>CAZOJA010000498.1:0-2036 GCA_964579955.1 uncultured Veillonellaceae bacterium
TCCTGGGCCCGACGCAAGCGCGCCGCGGCAACCATTTCCATCGCCTTGGTAATCTGCTGGATATTCTTTACGCTCTTAATCCGGCGCCTGATATCTCTTGCGTTTGGCATCGATCAGATCACCTCGCTGCCGCAGTAAGCGCAACCGTCGCCGACCCCAGGAAGCTGTCCTTGAATTCCTGGATGACCTTACGTAATGTGGCATCTGTCTCTGAATCGATCGCTTTCTTTTCGCGGATCGCTTTGCCGACTTCCGGATAATGCGCCCGCATGAACTCGAGGAATTCCTTTTCAAACCGGGTGACGTCATGCACGGGCACATCGTCGATCTGCCCGTTGACCGCGGCGAAGATGACCATGATCTGCTCTTCGACCGGCATCGGCGAATACTGACCCTGCTTCAGGATCTCGGTGGTGCGCTGACCACGGTCGATCGAAGCGCGGGTCGCTTTATCCAGGTCGGAACCGAACTGGGCAAAGGCCGCAAGTTCACGGTACTGAGCCATATCCAGACGCAAGCGTCCGGCAACCTGCTTCATCGCTTTGATCTGGGCCGAACCACCGACACGGGAAACGGAAATACCGGCGTTGATGCCCGGCCGGATCCCGGCGTGGAACAACTCGGTTTCCAGATAAATCTGGCCGTCGGTGATCGAGATGACGTTGGTCGGAATGTAGGCCGATACGTCGCCGGCCAGCGTCTCGATGATCGGCAGCGCGGTCATCGAACCGCCGCCCATCTCATCGGACAATTTGGCGGCCCGCTCAAGCAGACGCGAGTGTAGGTAGAACACGTCGCCCGGATAGGCTTCGCGGCCGGGCGGACGCCGCAATAGCAGCGACATGGCGCGGTAAGCCTGGGCGTGCTTGGAAAGGTCGTCATAGATGCAAAGCGTGTGACCGCCCTTGTACATGAAGTATTCGGCCAGGGCCGCTCCGGCGTAGGGGGCCAGATATTGCAGCGGCGCGCTGTCTGACGCGGAGGCGGCGACAACGATGGTATAGGCCATCGCGCCGTGGTCGTCGAGGATCTTGACGATCCGGGCCACGTTGGACGATTTTTGACCGATCGCCACATAGACGCAGATGACGCCCTGTCCCTTTTGATTGATGATGGTGTCGATCGCGATCGCCGTCTTGCCGGTGCCACGGTCGCCGATGATCAGCTCGCGCTGGCCGCGACCAATCGGAATCATCGAGTCGATCGCCTTGATGCCGGTCTGCAGCGGCTCTTTTACCGACTGACGGTCGGCAATGCCCGGCGCCTTGAATTCAGCCGGCCGGAACTCTTTTGTCTCAATCGGGCCCTTGCCGTCGATCGGTTGACCGATGGCATTGACCACCCGGCCGATCATGGCCTCGCCGACAGGCAGTTGCATGATCCGCCCGGTGCTTTTCACGGTGTCGCCTTCACGAATCAGCGTCTCGCCGCCGAGCAGCACGGCGCCGATGTTGTCCTGTTCCAGGTTCAGCACCATGCCGTAAACGCCCTGCGGAAATTCCAGCAGTTCGCCGGCCATGGCGCCTTTGAGTCCATAAATCCTCGCGACGCCGTCGCCAACCGAAATAACGGTTCCGACATTATCAACGATCAGATCCACTTGATAGTTTTCGATCTGTTGTTTGATAAAAGAAGTAATTTCTTCCGGTCTGATTTTCATGGTCAGCTCGTCACCTCTATCCCAGTTGCTTCCTTTTTCAGCAAGACGGCCTTCAACTGGTCCAGATGGCTGAGAACACTGCCATCGACCCGTCTATCGCCAATCTGTAGCACCGCGCCGCCAAGGATCTTCCGGTCGATTATGTTGACCAGTTCAATCTTGGACCCAGTCAAGGCGCCTATTTTTGCAGTGAACGATTGTTTTTGCTGCTCATCAAGCGGCAAAGCAGTTGTAACTTCCACTTTGCACACATTACGGACCTTGTCGGCCAAAACCTGATATTCGACATAGATTGCCGGCAGCAGATTTTCCCTTCGTTTGTCAATCAGCAGCAACAAAAACTTGCCGACAAAATCAGCAAGTATCGGTTTGAACA
>CAZOJA010000499.1:0-2034 GCA_964579955.1 uncultured Veillonellaceae bacterium
CGGAAGCCGTCAAAGAAATTGAGGAAAGGCACCCGGCCTTTGATCGCCGACAGATGGGCCACGGCGGCCAGGTCCATGACTTGCTGCACGCTGCTCTCGGCGAGCAGGGCGAAACCGGTCTGACGGGTCGCCATGACGTCCTGGTGGTCGCCGAAAATGCTCAGCGAATTGGCGGCAACGGCGCGCGCACTGACGTGGAACACGCCCGGCAGCAGTTCGCCGGCAATTTTGTACATGTTGGGGATCATCAGCAGCAAGCCTTGCGAGGCGGTAAAGGTCGTCGTAAGCGCACCGGATTGCAGCGACCCGTGCACAGCGCCTGCCGCGCCGGCTTCCGATTGCATTTCTGCCACACGGACGGTTTGCCCGAAAATGTTCTTCACGCCTTGGGCGCTCCACTCATCGACATATTCGGCCATCGTCGACGAAGGAGTAATTGGGTAGATCGCCGCTACATCGGTAAACGCATACGCGATGTAGGAGGCAGCGTTATTGCCGTCCATCGTTTTCATTTTTCTCATTAGGCAGTCCCTTCCTTTTTCGTAATTTTGCTGACACTCCAGACCCTGTGCCAACAGGCATGTAGATTATACTATTCTTTATCAAAATAAAAAACCCTTTTTCTTGACACTTTCATCAACCTGTCTGATATGAACATCGACTTCGCCTGATTGTTGCAGGCGGTCCGATAGGTTTTATCATTTGTTAACATTGTGCGGCAATAACGAATTGACAGGCCGGATGGGGAACAATATAATGGAAACGAAGACTGACAGGCACGCCTTCTAGGCAAAGGACGGCCTGATTTATTTTTTGGAGGTGAGATGGGTGGACGCCGACGGGCCTCATTTATGCGACAGTCAATTAAACCAGACCGGAGACGATTCCAGCCATCTGACGCCACTTCTGCGCTTTAGATGATGGTTTTTGCGTCTCCGCATCGAAAGGAGGCGCTAACTATGCTCAATGTTTTCAAGACGATTGATCACAAGCTGCAGGCAGTGCCCGGCAACGAAATCATCAAAGACGCTTGGGTCCGCATGGTCAATCCTTCGCCGGACGAGATCCGCACCATCTGCATCACCACCGGTGTGCCGGAAGATTTCATCCGGGCCGCCCTGGACGAAGAAGAGCGCTCGCGCATCGAGGTCGAAGACCACTGCATGCTGGTGCTGACCAACATCCCGGTCATGCGGGGGCCCGACAACTATGACACCTTGCCGCTCGGCATGATCCTGACACCGGAAAACCTGATCACCGTGTCCCTGGAAGATACGGCCGTACTCCCCTCCCCGCCGGATGGCAGTTCGATATCCGCCCAATACCATACTTCCAAACGCACCCGCTTCCTGTTTCAGATCCTGTACAAGAACGCGACCCTGTTCTTGCGCTATATCCATCAAATCAACCGGCAGACGGACGAAATCGAGCGTCATCTGCGCAAATCGATGAATAACGCCGAAGTCTTTCAGCTACTTGACATGGAAAAAGGCCTCACCTACTTCACAGCGGCCCTGCGCACCAACGGCATCGTGCTGGACCGGCTGCTGCGGCTGCGCAAGAGCGGCAACCTGAAGCACCTGCTGCCGCTGTTCGAAGAGGACGAGGATATCTTGGAAGACACCATCATCGAAAACCGTCAGGCGCTGGAAATGGTGCAGATGTACTCCGACATCCTCAGCGGCATGATGGACGCCTTCACTTCGGTGATTTCCAATAACCTGAACCAGGTCATGAAATTCCTGGCCTCAATCACGATTCTGATCGCGGTGCCCACCATGATCTCGAGTTTCTGGGGCATGAACGTCGGAGTCCCCTATCTCAGTCAACCGGAAGGGTTCTGGTTTGTCGTCGGGCTTTCGCTCCTGCTGACCGGCATCACCTGGCTGATCCTCTGGCGCAAGAAGATGATCTGAACGAGCCAGGGCGAATCAACATAAAATCCAAAGACTCGTTGCCGGCCAATGCCGCAGCGAGTCTTTTTTACAGAAAAACCGTTGACATTTCATATAAATATATTTTAATATATTGTCA
>CAZOJA010000500.1:0-2031 GCA_964579955.1 uncultured Veillonellaceae bacterium
GCGACGTTCCTTGATTGCCTTCAACAGTTCCACTTGTCGCGCCTCCTCCTGTCACAGCCCTAATGTTCGTGAATATAGTACAGGGCATCGTTGTCATCGATCAGGGAAATCAATCCTTCTTCCCCCACCACAAACGTGTTTTCCAGGCCGACCGCTCCATCGGGAAAGACGAATTTCGGTTCGACGGCCAGCACCATGTTCGCCTGTAAGACTTGCTCCACCCGTGGCGCCAACACCGGCAACTCATCAATTTCCACGCCGACGCCGTGACCGATGAAGGGCACCCTTCGTGCCATCCCCATAAAATGCTCGCACAGACCGTTGGTACGGACCAACTGGCGGGCTGCCGCCCATAGCTCGCTGCAGACCGCGCCGGCCTTTGCTTCCTGTTTCAACAGTTCCTGAATCGCAACGGCGGTATCGTAGGCGTGTTCCATATGGCTTGGCAAGCTGCCGATACAATAGGTTCGGGTCATGTCAGCCAGATAGCCGCCGGCCCATGCGGAAAAATCAACGATCACCGGCTCGTTCTTGCCGATCAGCCGCTGGGTTGCGGCGTGGGGGAACGCAGGAACCAAGCCGCGTCCACCCAGCGGGCCGCTGCTGTAGCTGGGAATCGAGGCGTCCGACCCCGACAAGACCAACGCATAGGTCAGTTCCTGATTAAAAGCGCGGGCCCGCATATAGCCGGGGTGTCCCAGTTGCCGGGCAAATCGCTCGATTTGCCCGGTCAACTCCAGTTCGCTCATTTGTTGATACAACACTTGCGGCACAAATTCAAAGATTTGTTGCCCCATCAGGCAGGCCTGACTGATCTGCTCGATTTCCCAGGCTGATTTGACCATTCTGAGTCGGCGAATCATGGCCGAAATATCAGCCACTTGCGCCCCAGAAAACAAGCCCGTCAACCGGGAATGCACGGAGGCCGGCAATACGTCGCACTCCAGTCCCAGTAATTTCGGCGGCTCATAGCCCTGTTCCTGCAAAAACGCCGGCAAATTTTCCTGCCGGTCCAGTGCCTCGATCCGGGAAAACGGCGTTTCCTCCCTGATCCGTTCCGCCCCAGGCAGTGCCATCAATAACGGGGCTCCCGCAGCCGGCACATAGAGGATCGCCCGGTTCACCGCACCGCTGAAATAGAATAAATCGGCATGTTGCATGATTAGCGCCGCATCGATTCCTTCCCCGTCGAGAGTCTGTTGGAGCGCGGCCAGCCGGGCGTTCAATTCGCTCTGGGGTACCACCGTCAATACACCTGCCTGTTGTTATCGTTTCACCGGATGCGTCACGCTACGGCAAGAGAGCAGCGACCTGATCCTGCGGCAGTATCCATTGTCCATAAGGCTCTGCCAGGATCTTGGCCGGATTGTCCTGCAACGCGGCCACTTTGTCGGTTCCGATCAGTTCGAGATATTGCTGGTGATTTTCCCAGGAATAGACATACTTGTCCAGATAGTTTCTCAGGGCTTCACCGCGAGAATTCTTGATGAACAGACCGATATGCTCGAGGTCTTCCCCGTACACGCCGGGCGAGTTGCAAGGCCAGGCGCCCATATACCAGGGCACGACCGCATCGACGCCGACGCCGGGAATCGCAACCAGATTGGGGTAGCGGCGGCACATTTCGGTATCGACGATCTGGTCGGCAATCAGCACGATTTTCTTGCCGGCCCGGGCCAGCCAGTAATCATAATACATCGAGCCGAGGATCATCCCGTTGCCGCGCGTGTCGGCAAACGGTACATGAACGATCGAAAGGTCCGGTGAAATCGCTTGCAACAGAGCCACTTTCCTGCCACTGCCGAACGGATCGTCGGTCACGACATTTTTCGGATAGGCCAGCCTGCCGTCCCAGAGTCCCGGTTTCTTCAGATCGCCCCAGATGCCGGAACCGCAGGGAATGAACGGCAGGTTCAGCGCCCCGGCCATTAAACGCGAATTCAACGTCAGGTTGGACTCGTCTTCCCATTTGATCTTGCGGGGAATCCCTTTTTCCAGAGCATCGCGGGTAATCACGCTCAGACCGGCCCG
>CAZOJA010000501.1:0-2026 GCA_964579955.1 uncultured Veillonellaceae bacterium
TGTAGATTCCCCACAAAACGTAGAACATGGGGTCAGACAACATTTCGCGCCAATTCTTGTCGGAACCGGCGATCGAAGTCGCCGTAGGAGCCGGCGGCGTCCAACCGGCCGGCCTGAAGCCGGGCGGCGCCGTCTGAACCAATGTTGTGCAAGCAGAAATCACGACCAGGTAAGCAGCGCCGAGAATTTTAAAAGTCGTCAGTACGCCATAGGCGGCGATCAACGCCGAAGACAACGGGGCAAGAACGACCGCGCCAGACCCGAACCCAGCCACTACCAGGCCGGAAGCAAGTCCGCGTTTATCCGGGAAAAACTTGACCGTATTGGCAACGGTGCAGGCATAGATCGTGCCGATACCGATCCCGCCGAGAACGCCGTAAGTCATGTAGAGACTGGCAAGACTCGTTGTAAAGCCAGCGCCAATAATCCCGGCGCTAAAGATAATTCCACCGGCAAAGATAACAAACTTAGGCCCTTTCTTATCTTGGATTTTCCCCGCCACAATCATCGCGAACGGTACAAGAACGCAGGAAAGCGTAAACGCCAGCGAGGTTTCCTTGGCGGACCAGTTAAACATCGAAATGAGCGGCCTTGCGTAGACACTCCAGGCATAAGCGGAGCCTATGCACAAGTTGATCAGGATTCCAGACAAAAGAATCAGCCAACGGTTGGGAGTTTTTTCAGACATACGATCACCCTTTCATATTTTTTTGCCCAGGCACCGGACCTACAATGCAAGACTCGTGCCAACGCGAAAACAGCCTAAAATCAACGCATATTTCTCGCATATTGTGCAATAAGTTGGATTATTCCAAAATAACCGTCCAACTTATTGCACGGTCTGCTGTTACTATTTATTTTTTCCGATTGCAGGAATACAGCCAAAAATCCTTAATATAAAGCAATAGGCTCGATCACAGGCTTTATATGAGTGATTGGCATTATACTTGCATAGTTCTGGTATAGATAGTTATGCCTTATGCTCCTCAATGTCTTCAACTCCGAACAAAAAGGAGGTGATGGAAATTAGTGTGCGAAAAATAATGGACAGCAACTTCACGACTTGCTATCCCTGGGAAACCATTGCGGACGCCGCGCAGAAGCTGATCAATGACCGCACTTCCTGCGCGATCGTAGTCGATGAAGAAAACGCCTATCACGGAATCCTGACAGCGGTGGATTTGCTCAAAACCCATGATGAAAAAAGACGGGTTGAGCAAGTCATGCAAACGATCCCGCCGATCAGTGAAGACGATAATTTTCAAGATGTTCCCCTGGATGACTCCGATGTATTTGCAGTGGTAAATCGCCGGAACATAGTGCTCGGGGGCATCAGCTTAAAAAGCGTCTTTCCTCAGTTAGCGGACCTGATGCCGAGTCAGGATCCGGATCGCTCGTATAAAGTTCGCCGCCCTTCCCAGACCAATGCCAAGTATTCAATCAATGACATCGCCGGTCATAGCAAGCCGATATTATTGATGAAAGAACAAATTCTTGCCGCCGCAAAAACAAAATCGACGATCATGCTATTGGGAGAAACCGGCACAGGCAAAGAACTCGTCGCGCACTCCATTCACCGCTTAAGCAATCGTCGCCACAACGCATTTATTCGAATCAACTGCGCCGCCATTCCAGAGAATCTATTGGAGTCGGAGCTGTTTGGTTATGATTCGGGCGCTTTTACCGGCGCAGCCAAAGGCGGCCAAGTCGGCAAATTCGAAATGGCTGATGGCGGAACCATATTTTTGGATGAAATCGGCGATATGCCGCTGCCCCTGCAATCGAAAATTCTGCGCGTACTGCAAGAAAAAGAAATAGAAAAAGTCGGCGGGCGCGCGCCAATCCCTGTTGATGTCAGGGTAATAGCCGCAACCCACCGCAACTTGCTGCAACTCGTAAACGAGCGGAAATTCCGCGAAGACCTCTACTACCGGCTGCACGTCATTCCCATTCAGTTGCCGCCCCTGCGGGATCGCCGCGAAGACATTCCGCTCTTGGTCGACTTTTTCCTAACAAAACAATCCCT
>CAZOJA010000502.1:0-2021 GCA_964579955.1 uncultured Veillonellaceae bacterium
TGTTTATGACCCAGCTGCGGGCGATTTTGCGGGCGGGCGTTCACGGACGGTCATTGATCATGTATCCGATGATTGCTTCGCTGGAGGAATTGCAGCAGGCCAATCTGATTCTGCAGGCTGCCAAGGACTCATTGCGGGCCGAGGGCATCGAATTTGACGAAAAGCTTGCGGCCGGTATCATGGTTGAGATTCCTTCGGCAGCGGTCACAGCCGACCTACTGATCAAGGAGGCCGCCTTCTTCAGTATCGGCAGCAACGACCTGACCCAATATACGCTGGCTGTGGACCGGATGAACGAACGGATCAGCAAACTTTACAATCATTTTCAACCAGGAGTTCTCCGGCTGATCCGCAGCGTAATCGAGACCGCAAATCAGGCTGGCGGCGATAAGTTTGCCGGCATGTGCGGCGAGATGGCTTCTGATCCCAAAGCAACATTGCTGCTATTGGGCCTGGGCATGACTGAGTTCAGCGTAAATCCTGCCGCATTGCTAAAAATCAAGAAAATCATTACTTCCGTAGACATGAGTTATGCCAGGGAGGTCGCGGCCAAAGCGATGACATTGGCGACGGCTGAACAGATTGAAGCTTACCTTGATTCAGCGTTGCCGGAAGCGGTACGCGAGTATCTTCTCTAGCACGTTTTTAGCACGTCATGCGTTTGATGTGGGCAACAGGAGGGCAAAAAAATGAAAGACTGGATACAAGATGTGCTTGCGGCAAATTTGTCTTTGCCCAAGTACGGGATGGTGACTTTTACCTGGGGCAATGTCAGTGCTATAGACCGCAAACGGGGGTTGGTCGCGATCAAGCCGAGCGGCGTGCCGTATGAAAACATGCTGCCAGAGCATATGGTCGTGGTCGATATGACTGGAAAGGTAGTCCAGGGAACCTGCCGTCCCTCCAGCGATACTGCGACCCATCTGGAAATCTATCGGGAATTTCCGTCCGTAGGCGGGGTAGTGCATACCCATTCGCGCTGGGCGACAGCCTGGGCCCAGACTGGAAAAGGGATCCCTGCGCTGGGGACAACGCATGCCGATTATTTTTATGGTGAAATCCCCTGCGCCCGTTCGCTGAAGCGTGAGGAGATCGATACCGATTATGAACTCAATACAGGCCGGGTGATTGTACAGACCTTTCGGGAACTGGGAATTGATCCAGCCGCCGTGCCCGGCGTGCTGGTCAGCGGGCATGGTCCATTTGCCTGGGGACGCGATGCACATGATGCGGTACACAACTCGGTAGTGTTGGAAGAAGTTGCGATGATGGCGCTGCAGACGATGCAGTTGAACCCGGATATTCCACCGATTGACCAGGCCTTGCTTGACAAGCACTACTTGCGTAAACACGGTAAGGATGCATACTACGGTCAGGGAAATACTTGAAGAGAGGTGCCGATATGAGCAAAATAGATGAAATTACAAAAGAATCCTGGGTGCTTAGCACATTTCCCGAGTGGGGCACTTGGCTGAATGAAGAAATCGAGGCGGAAGTCGTCGAGCCAGGCAGCTTTGCCATGTGGTGGCTCGGATGTACCGGAATCTGGATTAAATCGGAAGGGTCTGCCAACATCTGCATCGATTTTTGGTGCGGCAGCGGCAAACGGACAAAAACTAAACCATTCATGGATGCCCATCACCAGATGGCACGGATGACCGGCGGTAAAAAATTGCAGCCCAATCTGCGGATGACACCTTTCGTGCTCGACCCGTTCGCGATCCGCCAGATTGATGCCGTGGTTTCCACACACGACCACAATGACCATATCGATGTCAACGTTGCGGCGGCGGTGATGAAGAACTGCCCTGACACAGTGCCATTCATCGGGCCGAAAACCTGCGTGGATCTCTGGCAAAGCTGGGGAGTGCCGGCTGAGCGCTGCATCGTTGTCAAACCGGGCGATGTCGTAAAAATCAAAGACACAGAACTGGTGGCACTGGAGTCGTTTGACCGGACCGCGCTGATCACTGTCGGCAAAGGCGAAACTCTGGCAGGAGATCGGAAGAGCGTCGTGTAGG
>CAZOJA010000503.1:0-2018 GCA_964579955.1 uncultured Veillonellaceae bacterium
GACTAGCCATCATCTCGTAATGACCCAACAGTTCTTCGCCATCATGTTCGACAGACTCAGGATGCGGATACATCGAATCGATTTCTTCTTCAAAGTACGGCGGCATAATCAGACCGCCATGGCCATTTTCTCGGTCGCCTACCGAAAGATGACCCTTCTTCAGAATACGCGCAACACAATCATCTACGATGCCCATTTCCTTCGCCCACTTTCTTGTTTTGTTTCATTATGCGTGACCGTTGGGTACACAGAGCGTAGTAAAACTGCAAAACCGAGTTTTTGCCTAGTCATTAAAGAACGCGTTCTACATTCATACCCCCGTATCCTTCTCCAAGAGCAGCTGCTCCTCAAATATTGTTACCCCTTGCATATGACAAGATTTATCATGGTTGAATCAGCTCCGTCACCTTTGCCAGAATCCAGTCATGCATCCACTCCTCCGCCCGGTACACTTCCATCCCGACTTCCGGCAGCAATCCCCAGGCTGCCTCGTCCGCCTCTGAAAATCGGTCCGTCAGGATCAGCGGCGGCTCCGGTATTATTGCCAAATCTTCATCGGCAAACCCATCCTGTAGCATTGCTACTTTCTCATTTTCGCCAATCGGTCGAAAACCCTCTTCCAAGTACTCAATGTAATAACGCCATGCGGTTTTTCCAAGGGATCGTCGGTTCACAATCCGAACATTGGCTGGAAAGACAAACAAATCACTGATTTCCGGTTCGGGAAACTGAAGCGTAAAGCCAATTTGTTTCGCCAATCGGTTAAGCTGAATGGCCAGAGTTATGTCAGACGAAACCAGTGAAACCGCTGGAACATCCAGAGGAACCGACTTACAATCGAGTCCTCGCTGACAACAGCGCAATGCAGCGACCGCCGCCGTATCACGGACCAACGCAGAACTCCGTTCATTGCTGGCCAATTTCTCCAACGCTTTTACCGAGCCATGGTCACCCGCATGATAAAGCGCCGCGGCAAGGGAGTGCCGTACCGAACTGCAGCAATCAAATAACAGATAACGAATTTTCACCAGAAATTCTTTCGGCAGCGGCGTCAGTCGCTCTGCTGCTTTATCCCTTATGCAATCTGCTGCAGCAATCCTTTCAAAACGATTTATACTAGACATCGGATGCTCAGGGTAGTTTTTCGCAAACGTCCGATCTCCCATCGTAAAACACAGCGCCTCATAGTCGATTAAATCTCCGGTCGCAACCTGTCTCAGATACTCGTTTTGCGGCAACCATGTCGATTCGACCCTTTGCAGCGCCAACCTAACAATATCCTGCATCCCATCCAGCCCCTTCCGAATTCTGTCCGATCTAATAATATGAAACGCGCCGGACACATGACTGTCCAATCTGATATGATATGATATTTTCAGCAAACCAGAGGAGTTGACGTTGATGACCGGATATGATCCCTATCTGAGCAAAACCCTATACATCAAAGGATGCCAGTGCCACAAAGCCTTGTGGTTAAAAAAATACCGCCCGGAACTGGCGGACGAAACTTCACCTGAACAACAAGCCCTTTTTGATTCAGGCACGGATGTCGGGATTCTGGCGCAACAGTTGTTTCCCGGTGGCGTGCTTATTCCCTACGAAGGTCTCAGCATGACTGAACAATTGTCCCTGACAACGGACACCATTGCCAATGGAACAAAAACACTCTATGAAGCCACCTTTTCTTATGATGAGATTTTTTTCAAGGCCGACATCATGAACCTGACTGCGAATGGCTGGAACCTTTATGAGGTCAAGGCTTCAACCAGCGTAAAAGATGTCTATCTCGAGGATGTGTCGTTGCAGCGTCACGTCCTTGCCGGCGCCGGTATCCGGTTAAACCGCGCTCATGTAATTCATATCAATAATCAATATGTTCGAAAGGGCGACATCAATATCCATGAGCTTTTTTCAATTGTTGATATTACCGAACAAACGGAACCGCTTCTCACGGATGTCGCCAATCGGATCGGCGACCTTCGCAAAATGTTGCAGCTGGAAATGCCTTTAACCGATAT
>CAZOJA010000504.1:0-2015 GCA_964579955.1 uncultured Veillonellaceae bacterium
AATGCGAAACGCTGTTTCGGTGTTGACGCGCATTACTTCCTGCTTCAGATCGATTCCCGTCATTTGTACGTGAGCCTCCTGTTCAAAGAACTTTCAAAGCATCGGGTTGACAAAATTTTTCAGAAGCGTATTATGGGGCATAGGAAAATTGTGTATAAAAACAAACAATTCGCTGCGGATGTTGACGGGAGGGGTTGGTTTGGATGACGAAGAATGGTCGGAGTTTTTGGACTGGGTCGAGCAGTATGGTGACGCAGCAACATCCGGTCAGGAGAGTTTCTTTAGCCCGGCCAGCTCGACTGCGATTTCGATAAAGCGTTGAATCTGCTTTTCGCTATAACCGGCGGAAAGCATTTTTTCATACATTTCAATTGCCCTGGCAGAAACGGGCGAAGCAAACAGTTCGGCGAGGTTGCTGATTTTACCGGCTTGCTCGGGACTGACGCCAAGCAGCAGATCGGTGGTGATGCCGTAATAGGCCGCCAGCTTGGTGATCGTCTCCAGACTTGGTTTGCTTTTGCCGCTTTCCCAGCCGTGAACAGTCTGTTTTTCGGCGCCAACCGCCCGGCCCACTTCTTCCAGCGTCCGCTGCCGGCTGGTACGCAATTGTTTCAATCGTTCTTTTAGCCCGAACGGGCTCTCGTGGGGCACTGCGATCCGCTCCTTCAAAACTAAGCAATCGGCTTGGATACCCCCATTATAGTATGCAGCTGTCGAACAAGCAATAAACAATACGCAGGCGGCGAACCCGTTGACAAGTAAGTGATTTTCGTACTATAATGATATTGTAATAAAAAGACGAACCGGGGAAGTGGGAATATGCAGGGTTAGTAAAGTTGGTAACATCCGCAAGGGTGTACCGGCTATTTTTTTTGTCGCTATAAGCCCGGCGAAAGCCGGGTTTCCTAATGCCTGTCTGGTCATAAAATTACGAACTAGTTATGTAAAAGTAATAAAAATAAAGACGAACGAGTATGGATCAGAGAAATCTTAGGTAGGTGAAAGGTCCCATGCAGTCAAAACTACGTTTGATCCGTCAAACCATGACCAATTTCAAAGGAGTGCGCAACCTGTGTTTTGAACCAAACGGCTGCGACGCGGAAGTCCGCGGCGCCAACGCCACCGGCAAAACCACCGTGCTGGACGGCTTTTTGTGGCTGCTGTTTGACAAAGATTCGGCCGGACGCAAGGATTTTGCGGTTAAAACACTGGACGGGGCAGGCCGGGTGATCCCGATGCTCGAGCACAGCGTGGAGCTGGTGCTCGATAAAGACGGCGAGCGCGTCACCATCCGCAAGACGTTCTGCGAATCCTGGGTCAAGGCCCGTGGCGCGGCAACCGCCACATTCAGCGGGCACAGGGTCGCTTACGAAATTGACGGTGTGCCGCAGCAAAAGAAAGAGTTTGACGCTGCAATCAGCCGTCTGTGCGAGGAAGGGCTGCTGCGGCTGTTGGTCGACCCCGGCTATTTTGCCACCAAACTGCCCTGGCAAGAGCGACGCAGCATTTTGCTTGCTCTGTGCGGCGAACTGGATGACGCCGCGGTGATCGCCAGCGACGCCAGACTGAAGGAACTGTCGTCGCTGCTGGCCGGACGCAGCATCGAGCAGCAGCGCAAACTGCTCGCCGCCCGCAAAACACTGTTAAATGAAGAACTGAAGGCGATTCCGGTGCGGGTGGACGAGGTGGCCCGGGCGCTGCCGGAAGCGCCGGCTGCGACGGCCGGGCAACTGGCGATGCAGGAACAGCAGGTGCGGGCGGCGCTGGATAAAGTCGAAGCCGCACTGCTGGCCCAAGGCGGCGACAGCCAGTCCGCCGGTCTGCAGCTGCGATTCGAGCAGCTGCAGACTACGCTGCTGCAAAAGCAAAATGAACTGGAAACTGCACGTCAGCTGGAACGCCGCCGCGACGACGTCCAGGCCCGGATCGGCGAAATGACCGCCGAGGCGGCGCAGTTGGCAATACAACTTGAGGAAAAACGTTGCCAGTGGAATCAGCTAGAGGCCAGTGTGCTG
>CAZOJA010000505.1:0-2014 GCA_964579955.1 uncultured Veillonellaceae bacterium
CGGGCCGAGCGGCTGGCGGCGGTGGGCGAGATGGCGGCCGGACTGGCCCATGAAGTCCGCAATCCGCTCATGTCAATCCGCGGCTTTGCCCAACTATTGCAGGAAGACAATATCAGCCGCAGCCAGAAGGATTATCTGGAAATCATCGTGCGGGAAACCGAACGGATGAATGCGCTGATCGAGCAGCTGCTGTATTATGCCAGACCGGTGGTAAACCGGATTGACAGCGTCGATGTCAACGCGGTCGTGGTAAACGTGCGCAAATTGATCGAATCGCAGACCAAAGCCAAAAACATTCAAATCGTGACCCGGCTGAAGAAAGATTTGCCGCCGGTGCTATGCGATGCGGAACAACTGAAGCAGGTGCTGCTGAATATTGTGATCAATGCCATTCAGTCGATTGAACAGGACGGGCGGATTCGCATCGCCAGCTCCTACCTGCCGGACCAGCAGCGGGTGGAAATCAAAGTAGAGGACAATGGGCAAGGGATTCCCTCTGAACACCATGAACGGATATTCGATCCGTTTTTTACCACGAAGGAACAAGGGACCGGCCTGGGCCTGTCGGTGGCATTTCGCCTGATGGAGACCTGGGGCGGCGCGATTCACGTGGAGTCGGCCAAAGGGGTCGGCAGCTCCTTCGTGCTTAGTTTTCCGGCGGGAAAAATTGAGGAGGCCAGCGAGTGAAACAGGTGGAACGGATTTTGATTGTCGATGATGAACTGAATGTGCGTCATTTGCTGAGTGAAGTCGTGCGCAAGGCCGGCTATGAGCCGTTTCAGGCCGAAAATGGCCTGGAGGGCGTGGAAAAATGCCGCCAGATCGATCCGGCTGTGGTATTGATGGATCTGCGCATGCCGGTGATGGAAGGCATGGAGGCTTTCGAAATCATTCACCAGGAGATGCCGGAGGTCCAGGTTGTCCTGCTGACCGCTTTTGGCAATGTCGGCATCGCCATGGAGGCAATGAAAAAAGGCGTGTTCGACTATCTGGTAAAGCCGGCCAATGTGGCGGAAGTGCGAACCGTGCTGGAACGGGCGCTGGCTGTCCGCAAGCAGCAGGAAGAAAGGCTTTTGGCCGGCGAGGACAGCGTGACACCGCCGGACAATCTGATTATCGGTTGCAGCGCCGTGATGCAAAACCTGTTCAAGTCGGTTGGCCGCGTGGCGCAAAGCAATGCGACGGTGCTGATTTCCGGCGAAAGCGGCAGCGGCAAGGAAGTCATCGCCAAGGCGATCCATGAAAACAGCCTGCGCAAGGACCAGCCGTTTATCCGCATCGACTGCGGCTCCATTCCCGAAGGCCTGATGGAGAGCGAGCTGTTCGGGCATGAAAAAGGCGCTTTTACTGGCGCAATCGCCACCAAGCCGGGAAAATTCGAAATCGCATCCGGCGGCACCCTGTTTATCGATGAAGTGGGCGAGTTGCCGCTGGCGTTGCAGGTGAAACTGCTGCGGGCGATTCAGGAGCGCGAATTTGAACGGGTGGGCGGCAACGTGACCATGCGGATGGATGTGCGGATCATTGCCGCGACCAACCGCAATTTGCCGGAAATGGTGGAACAGGGACGATTCCGCGAAGACTTGTTTTACCGGCTTAACGTAGTGCCGCTGCATGTGCCGGCCCTGCGCGAGCGGGCCGAAGATATCCCCTTGCTGGTGGACTATATTATTAAGAAAACGGCGCAGGCGGCCGGCTGCATGGTGCCGCTGATCACGCAGGAAGCAAAGGACCTGCTGCTGCGCTATGCCTGGCCGGGCAATGTCCGCGAGCTGGCCAACGTGCTGGAACGGGCCGTAGTCATGTCCAACGGAGTCATTGATCTGGGCGATGTATCAGGGATTCAGAACCCCTTGTTGTCGCATCCGGCCAAGCTGGAAAAAATGGAGGCAATCACGGTGCCGTTCACGGGAACCCTGCGGGAGATGGCGCACTGCCTGGAACGGGAAATTATCATCCGCACCTTGAAAAAATATGGCGGCAACCGGATGCGCAGCGCCCAGGCTCTCGATAT
>CAZOJA010000506.1:0-2013 GCA_964579955.1 uncultured Veillonellaceae bacterium
GGGTTCGATCCCCCTCGTCTCCACCACAGAAAACACAAGGGTTCCGACAATTTCGTCGGAACCCTTTTTATGCTATTTGGGCCTAGTTTTGGGCCTTATCGTCAAAATCGGCAGTTTTTTCTTCACTGGGCGCATCAGTTTTCGGCTTGGTTTTGGTGGCGGTCAGGAACTCTTCCATGGTCGCCGCCGTCTTCTTTTCTGCGTCAGTTACAAAGTGACTGTAGATATCCAGGGTGGTTCCGACGCGACTGTGTCCCAGCTTGCCCGATACCGTGCGCACATCCACCCCGGCAGAGATCAGGAACGTGGCGCTCATATGACGAAGTGCGTGGGGTGATATACGGGGAAATTTGTGACGGTCACAGAAGCGTCGCAACCAGCCGTTGAATGAGTGCGGGTGACCGGGTTTGCCATCCCACTGCGTGAATATACGGTCGGACTTGTGCCATTTATCATCAAGCGCCATTTCTATTTCGTTCTGCTCGGCTTGGTGCCGGAGTAATAGAGCCATTACGGAGTCCGGCAGACTCACGGTGCGGCGGCTGGAATAGTTCTTGGGGTCTTTTTTGAAGGTGCCCGGACCCGGAACATAGACGCTGGCTTGTTTGATACTAACGCTGCCGTTTTCAAAGTCGACATGCTTCCACTCCAGTCCAAAGATTTCTTCACGCCGCAAGCCGCCGGTGAGGGCCAGCAAGATCAGAAGCTGCTGTTTAACCGGTTCAGACTCCAGGGCGGTCAGAAAAAGGCCCAGCGTTGCCTTATCATAGATGAATTTGTGAGATGTAGTGTTCTTCGGCGGCTCCACCCGTTCACAGGGGTTGGAGTGGATCAGGTTCCATTTTACGGCGCTTGCCAGTAGTGTTGAAAGTAGCGCATGGTGATTGCGAATTGTCACGGGTGACAGGCCGGCAGGGGGCGGTTTCTTTCCATCTTTGCGTTTTTGATGCTTCTTGATTCCCACTGCCGATAGGTTCTTGTAGAAGGCAAGCAGGTGCTTGGGGGCAAGTTTGCCGATCCGAATGTGGCCGAGAGCCTCTTTGATACGTTTGAAGGTCTGGTCGTTGAACTCGCGGGTAGTTACCGCATGATGGTGTTCCGCATGGTTTTTTTTCCAATAATCATAGAAATCGGATAAGATCATTCCCCCGTCGGTAGCTACTTGGCCCCGTGCAACTTCCGCTGCAAACTGGATATATAGCTTCTTCGCCTCGGTGATGTTTGCGGCTGTGACTGTTTTTCGATGCAGCAATTGCTTTCCGTTTCCATCACAGCCGGCGGACACGGTCAGTCGGTACTGGTTGTTGCCACGCGACTGAATCTTTGATGGCATAGGCAAGTTCTCCTTTGCTTAAGATGTCAAATGGGGCACGTTGCATGTGCCCCACCTGAAGAGTCCTGGTTTAGTTGCAGATTGAGAGCTGGTTTACGGTATCCTCGTTCTTATTAACCGGTGGACTTTGTTCTTGCGCCTTCATCCAGGCATCCAGCGCTTCGCGGCGAAAGATGACCCGATACCCTACCTTGACATGGGGGATCTGTCCGGTCTTTGCCAGCTCGAGTAATTTCCAATAAGAAATCGCGCCGTTAAAATATTCGGCGGCTGCCTGTTTGGCCGTCATGACGGATCGCATAACTGAACCCTCCTTGTGATTTTTTTCTATACAGTCTTAAATCTATAATATATGTTTTAATTAACAATTATTTACAATGTTGCACAGTCGTTACTCACAGCTGATTAAGCGACGTTACTGTTTCTGCGGACGAACCGTTGGTTGGAATGTGTGGGAATGCCGGAGGAAAGGTAATCATAGGCCAGTTTTTTATCCTCAAGGTCTGGGACGTACACTGCAATCCATCTGCCGATGTCCTGGAGCTGGGTTAAGGTCAGTTTTAACGGAGAGAAGAACTCATAGTAACTTGGCTTCAACCGAACAGTCACGTGTTTGCCGATAACGCGCTGAACCGCCTTGGCGATTCCGTCCTTATAACTGGTTAAATCCGTTGTTTTCC
>CAZOJA010000507.1:0-2010 GCA_964579955.1 uncultured Veillonellaceae bacterium
ATCCGGCTTTTGATGTCACGCCGGCCGACAAGGTCACGGCGATCATCACCGAAGCTGGTGTGATCAGAGCTCCCTACTCAAAAGCGATCCAACAGTTAGCCCAACAGATGAAGGAGGAAACAAAATGAAATCGATTATCCGTGATGCAAAGCTGGCGCCGCAGGGACATGACAAAATAAACTGGGTCATCGAGCACATGCCGGTGCTGAACTCGTTGAATAAGGAATTTCTCAAGACCAAACCACTGGCCGGAATCAACATGGTCGTGACGGTTCATCTGGAAGCCAAAACCGCCTATTTGTGCATGGTGCTGAAAAATGCCGGCGCCAATGTGGTGGTGACCGGCAGCAATCCGCTGTCCACCCAGGATGATGTTGCGGCAGCACTGGCCGAACACGGTGTCGGCGTTTTTGCCTGGTACAATACGACGCAGGCAGAGTACGACCAGTTCCTGCACCATGCTCTGGACAGCAAACCACATATCATCATTGATGATGGCGGCGATCTGGTATCATTGCTGCACGGCGAACGGGCCGATCTGGCTGCCAATGTCATGGGCGGTTCGGAAGAAACGACCACCGGCGTGCTGCGACTGCGGGCTCTGGCAGCGCAGGGGCGCCTGAAGTTCCCGATGATTTCGGTCAATGATGCCGACTGCAAGCATTTGTTCGATAATCGTTATGGCACCGGTCAATCGGTCTGGGACGGTATCATGCGGACGACCAATCTGTCCATCGCCGGAAAAACCGCTGTCGTTGCCGGCTACGGCTGGTGCGGCAAAGGCGTGGCGATGCGGGCCAGAGGCTTGGGCGCTCATGTGGTGGTAACCGAAATCAATCCGATCAAAGCCGCGGAAGCGGTGTTCGATGGATACCAGGTGCTGCCGATGGCCAAAGCCGCCGCAGTGGGCGATATCTTTGTCACCGTGACCGGTTGCAACGATGTAATTCGTCGTGAACATCTGGAAGTGATGAAGCCGGGCGCGATCATGGCCAACGCCGGTCATTTTGACGTGGAGATCAACAAGAACGACTTGCTGGCCCTGTCGAGCTCGACCCGCACCGTACGCAAAAACATTGAAGAGTTTGTCATGGCTGACGGCCGCAAACTTTATCTGCTGGCCGAAGGTCGTTTGGTCAATCTGGCGGCGGGCGACGGACACCCGACCGAAATCATGGATCTGTCGTTTGCGATGCAGGCTCTGGCAGCATTGCACATTCTGAACAACCACAAGAACATGACCAACGATGTCCACAACCTGCCGTATGAACTGGATTTGCAAGTGGCGCACCTGAAACTGGCGGCGATGGGGATCGAGATCGATGCGCTGACCAGTTGCCAGACCGATTATCTGCATCAGGCCTAAGCCAATGAACCAACTGGCGGAAATGCAACAGGCCGTGGTAGATGCTGGCCGGCAAATGATCGGGCGCGGTCTGGTGGCCGGTACCTGGGGCAATATCAGTATGCGCAGTCCTGACGGCGAACAAATCGCGATTACGCCGTCCGGCAGACCGTATGACCAGTTGATGCCTGAGGATATTGTCATCATCAATCCGACGGGGCAGGTTTTGTCTGGGCGGCGACCGTCTTCTGAACTGGCGCTGCATTTGGCAATATACCGTGCGCGAACGGATGTTCGTGCAGTTGTTCACACGCACAGTCTGTACGCAACGGCGTGTGCGGTAGCCGGCAAAACGATTCCGGCCAGTTTGGAAGAAATGGTTCAGGCAGTTGGCGGGCCGGTGCAAGTCGCGGCGTATGCATTGCCGGGCACAGTGGAATTGGCAGCCAATGCCGTAGCGGCGTTGGCAGACCGCAGTGCGGTTTTGCTCGCCAACCATGGCGTAGCGGCCTGCGGCCCCGATCTGACCGAAGCGCTGCTTGTTGCCGAACTGGTCGAAAAAGCGGCGCATATCCATGTTGTGGCCGAACAACTGGGCGGCGCGCGTGAACTGAGCGACGAAGACGTGGCGTTAATGCGCCGGTTTTATCTGGAGCATTACCGAC
>CAZOJA010000508.1:0-2010 GCA_964579955.1 uncultured Veillonellaceae bacterium
TGAGGAAGAGATGTGCTTGGTCAGCAGTTGTAGCTTTGCCAGTTCAATGTCCAAGTTGTTGATTTTGTTTTGCAGGGTAAAGGGAATGTTGATGTTGCGGTCGATGGCGGCCTGGGCCAAAAATTTATTCCTCACGCCGTCCACCATTTCCGTAATGATTTGCAATGCGTTTGATGTCTCTGGAAGCGTAGCCTCCGGCTGGATTTGCGAGATATACGCTTTGATTTCCTCCATGTCGGCCAGCAGTTCCTGGCTGGGGTCGTTGTCCCCTTCCGCCAGTTGGTGTGACAGCTGGACACTGTCCCGGATGCTGTTTACTCCGGTTTCCATCACAGTCAGTGCCTGCTTGGAGTCTGTAATGTCGTCGATCAGATTTAGCGAGGCTTCTTTCAATTTGCTGGAATTGTTGACGAGCCGGCCGATCAACAACGAAATGGTGTCAAGCATGTCGTTCAATGCGATTGCCACAACCATGTATTCGTCGTTTTGCGTATGATGAAGTTTGACGGTTAGATTGCCTTTGCGCACTTGCTTCATCACTTCGATTAATGCGTCGATCGGGCGGAAGAACGTGATTGACATGGCATAAGCGATGGCGGCGGACAGCAGGATGACCACCAGACAGAGTAGCAACAGCCCTTGGAACAATTCACGCGTAGTGTTGAAAATTTCTGACACAAAGCTGCCGGTGATGATATACCAGTTCCAGGGTTCGTAATATTTATAATAGGCGATTTTTTGGCGTCCGTTGCTATCGGTGTAGGTAACGGAGCCGTTTTTCTTGCGCAATATTTCCTGCGCCCAGGCCAAATTGGCCACGTTCTTTCCCTGCTGGGTCGGATGGATAATAAAGGCGCCCTCGGGATCCATAACCGCAACGAAGCCGGTTTCTCCCACAACGATGTTTTTTATCGCTGTCAATAGTTCGAATTCCTGCTCTCTGCGACCGAGTACAAAGGCGCCGACCAAATTGTTGTTGCTATCAAAGATCGGCTGGTAGATCATTCCGTGCATGATGCCTTCGACGCTACCCCGGCCCCGCCAGATTTGGCCATTGATGATTTTTTCATAAATCGGTCCGGAATCAACGATCGTGCCAACGATGCGGTTGCCGTCTGGTTGCCGGACGTTGCTGCTGACGCGGATGAATTTATTGTCGTGAAGTTGAAACAGGGTGGCAGGCAGTTTTTGCTTGGAAATTAGAATATCAACCAAGGTGTTGTCGCCGGTAATCTTCTGGTTGCCGATATACCAGGTTGGCAGCTTGTAGCCGCCAATGTCAACCATGTTGGAATAATCGAACCGATTGGGGCCGAGCCAGCGTAACTTTTCGGAAAAAGCAGTTGCGGAGCTGTCCATCCATTGCATGAGAACCTTTTGCTGCGTATCGACCATGTTATAGATGCCCATGTTGATATTGTTGATGTTTTCTTCATATTGGCGGGATATTTTTGCTGATATCAGGTAGTAGCTAAAACCACCCATGATCAGCAAGGGAATGATCGAAATCGTGATAAACCAAAGAAATAATTTTATTTTGGCTTTCATTTTTGTTGCCCTCCTCGATAGGAATTGCTTAACTTCGCGAAATTACACGTCAATTTGATATTTTTTCAGTTTGCTGTACAAGCTGCTTCGCGAAATTCGCAACACTTCGCATACTTTGCTTTTATTTCCGTCATAGTCTTCTAATGCTTGCAAGATGGCTGCTTTTTCAACATTATCCGACAAATTGCGCAGCACTGGCGAAGGTTCGTCCATTTCTACGGTCCATTCCGATTTCAAGGGCGATGGCAACATGGATTGCGTGATGGCGCCGCTCGACATGCTAATGGCCATTTCCAAAACGTTGAACAGTTCTCTGACGTTGCCCGGCCAATCATAGCCGATCAGGGCCATTAGGCATTCGCGCTCGATGATCGGTTTTTCGATATCCATTTCCAGGGATTGTTTTGTTAGGAAAAAATCAACCAAGAGCGGAATGTCTTCGCGGCGATCCGCAGGGGCGGC
>CAZOJA010000509.1:0-2007 GCA_964579955.1 uncultured Veillonellaceae bacterium
GTTCGCGGAGTATGGCGCCTGGAGTGCGGAGCAGATGGAACGGTTTGAAATGCAGGCGGATCGCCTGGGATTTTCTATATCGTCCTGCGATCAAAGCAAGCAGGGGTTTTGGGTTCGGATTTTTTGGCCATTTGTAAGGAAAGGTCGCTGGCAGAATCTTGCCGGTGCGGTGCAGGAGGCTGCCGAGACGCTGAAAAAGGCTGGACTGGACTTCGCCTTCGTCATGGACGAAACAGGTCCCGATCTGGTGGCGGCGGAGAAAAATATCGCATCGATTCGCGAACGAATTCAGGCAATCCAGCAAATACGGCAATATTTCACGCTGCTGCATTCATTGCCGGAAACGGTGGATCTGTTTGCAATTGCTCGCAGGATCAAGTCGGCGGAAGAAGAGTTGCAACGCAATTCGTTCGACCTGTGGGATGCCTGGCTGCGATTGTTGCCGGGGCGGTTGACCGCGCAGGACCGCAGGGCGCTGAGTGAGTATTCGACGGTTCTGCGCCAGATAATGGAACTGGGTGAAGCAAAAACCCAGGCGGCAAGAAGGGTCTGGGCCAAGTATTATGAACTGCTTCCCGGTATTTCAAACATTCTTCCCTGTTGGGCGGTGACCTCGTTGTCGGTGCGCAGCCGTGTTCCTTTTGAGCCGGGATTTTTTGATCTGGTCGTGATTGATGAAGCGAGCCAGTGTGATATTGCTTCGGCACTGCCGCTGTTGTTCCGGGCCAAACGGGCGGTGGTGATCGGGGACGTGAAGCAGCTCCGGCATATTTCCTCCCTGACGATGTCAGACAGTCTGATGCTGCAGGAACGATATGGGCTGGGGAGTGACGGCCTGAGCTGGAATTACCGGGAGAAGTCGTTGTTTGAACTGGCGCAGGGGCTGGTGGCGGCAGGTAGTCTGGTCGATTTGCGGGACCATCACCGCTCGCATGCTGATATTGTTGCGTTTTCCAACAAGTATTTCTATGATGGCAAACTCCGGGTCGTAACGCGTTACGATAAGCTGAATTCGTTGCCGGGCGGGCCGGCTGTTCGCTGGGTCCATCAAGCAGGCAGTACGGAGGCACACCGGAACGGCGGCTCTTTTAACGAGGCCGAGGCAAAGGCGGTATACCGTGAAGTAAAACGAATCGTGGATGCCGGATATCGCGGCAGCTTGGGGGTTGTCAGCCCGTTTCGGGCACAGGTGAACCGCATTCGGGATCTGATTGCGGCGGATCAGGAGCTGGAGGACCGACTGCGGCTGCGAGAATTCATGGTGGAAACAGTGCATCGCTTCCAGGGCGACGAACGGGACGTGATGATTTTTTCGCCGGTGGTCGCTACGGGGATTTCGCGTGGTTCGGCCTATTTTCTGGAGCAAACCGGCAATCTGTTCAATGTTTCGTTGACGCGGGCCCGGGCAGCGCTAGTCGTTGTCGGGGATAAAGAGTATTGCGGTTGTGGCGATTTGTCGCCCAAATACCTGCGGGAGTTTGTGACCTATCAGGAGCAGCTCGGGCGGGATAGCCAAGTGTCGGCAGCGGCTGATTTTGACTATGGGCCGCAATATCCTGCGGTATCGAGCAGCGTCATGGTTTCGGACTGGGAGAAGATTTTATATCGGGCGCTATACAAGGAAGGAATCCGAACCCAGCCACAATACCAGGTGATGCAGTATAGCCTGGATTTGGCACTGTTCTGCGGCGACCGGAAGCTGGATATCGAGGTGGATGGCGAGCATTATCACCGCGACTGGGACGGAGAGCTTTGCCGGCGCGACCAGCTGCGCAATCGGCGATTGATCGAAATGGGCTGGGATGTGATGCGGTTTTGGGTGTATGAAATCCGGGATAATATGCCGGGCTGCCTGGCGCGGGTGCGGCAGTGGGAAAGCAGAGAGTGAAGGATATTTCAGACTGACAATAGGTTGTCAGTGTTGCCTGCTATTGTGATGGTAGGAGTCAATTTGTTGAATAAGAAAGGAGCCAGTATTGTGAAAGAACTGAAAATGCCGGTCGAGAA
>CAZOJA010000510.1:0-2003 GCA_964579955.1 uncultured Veillonellaceae bacterium
CAAACGGATCGCGGGGGTGGATTGATGAAAGTAGGGATCATCGGCGCCGGCAGGATGGGCTGGATTCTGGCCCAGCAGATGGCGACGCAGCATGAAGTGTTTATTTACGATACCGATCCGGTGGCGGCGGAAAAAGCCGCGCAGGCTTTGGGGCTGACGGCGGCAGGCGGTCTGGCGGATTTGGCGGCGGACGCCCTGGTTCTGGCCGTGCCGGACACGGCGGTCAAGGCGTGCATCGAACAGTTGCGGCAGCAACAGACCCGTGCCGTCGTGTTCAGCGTGGCAACGAATATTTCCCGGGAAATAATGGCCGAGTTGGCCGGCCCGGCGCTGCAATGCCTGAATGTGAAGATCATCGGCCATGCCGGCGAAATGAGCCGCGGCGTCCGCCCGGTGATTGTTGCCGACAATATCGATCCGCAGCTGGCAGCGATGGCCTGCCAATTGTTTGCCCCGGTGGGGACGGTACTGACGGCGGAAGCGGATGTGGTCAAGCAGATCAACGTAATCGCGACCGAGCAGGCGCTGAAAGCAGCGGTGGCGATCGAGCAGGCGTTGTGTGCGGCAGGCATCGACGATCCGGTGATGATCGGCGGTGCGTTGTCGGTCGTTGCGCCCGGCGTATTGAAAGCCTATGCCGAAGATGACCTGGGGCCGTTTGCTCGGGGTATCGTCTGCGCCCTGCGGGACAAAGCGGGCGGCGAAGGCGAACAGACAACAGGTAAATAGATAAGGATGGTTGATTGATGATGAAACACGATTTTGACGAACTGATTGACCGCAGAGGAACCGATTGTAAGAAATGGGACACCTACGCCGAGGACGTAATCCCGATGTGGATCGCCGACACGGACTTCAAATGCCCGCAGCCGGTTGTCGAGGCCATGGTCAGGCGGGCGCAGCACGGCATTTTCGGCTATCCGGTAAATGTGAAAACCTTTGAACATTCCGTCGCCAACTGGCAGAAAAAACGCTTTGGCTGGGATGTCGACCAGGACTGGATCGAATACACGCCGGCGGTCATTCCGGCGATCGTTTACGCCATGCGGGCCTTTACCGAACCGGGCGACAATATCGTCATCCAGATGCCGGCGTATCACCCGTTTCATGAAATCATCCCCAACAACGGCCGGCATATCCTGGGCAACAATTTGATTTACCAAGCAGACGGCAGCTATGAAATCGACTTTGCCAATCTGGAAGAACTGCTCAGCAAAAAGCGCACCACGATGTTCCTGCTGTGCAATCCGCACAATCCGGTCGGCAAATGTTTTACCCGGGAAGAATTGACCCGCATGTCCGAACTCTGTCTGAAGCATAATGTGTTTGTCGTATCGGATGAAATTCATTCGGATATTGTTTTTGCCGGCAGCAAACACATTCCGTTTGGCAGCCTGTCGCAAGCGGCAGCCGACAACTGCGTGGTTTGCGTCAATCCCAGCAAAACGTTCAACATTGCCGGCGTACGGACAGGGGCCGCCGTGATTCCCAACCGGCGCAACCATGATCTGTTCTATAAACCGCTCGAAGACCTCAACGCCTATGGCAGAACCATCTTCGGCACGCTGCCGATCGAAGTGGCCTATAACGAATGCGAGTACTATGCGGATCAGGAGCTGGAGTATCTGGCCGGCAACCTTGCTTATCTGCAGCAGTTCATGGCCGAGAAAATCCCCCAGATCAAACCGGCCAAGACACAGGCCACCTATCTGATCTGGCTGGACTGCAAAGCGCTGAACATGGCGCCGAAAGCGCTGTCGCAATTCTTCCTGGAACAAGCCAAGGTTGCGATGAACGAAGGTTCGACATTTGGCCCGGGCGGCGCCGGATTTATGCGGATGAACATTGCCTGTCCGCGCTCCCGCCTGGTCGAAGCGCTCAACCGTATCGAAGCCGCTGTTAAGAAACTCTGAGAGAACACTGAATAACTTGATTTCTATCGATTGTCGCCTTGATTCGCAGCGACTTGCCACTGGTTTTGCCGGTCGGCCCCAAACGCTCCA
>CAZOJA010000511.1:0-1999 GCA_964579955.1 uncultured Veillonellaceae bacterium
CAGAGCGGCTCATTTCGGAATGACTTTTTTGCAGTTGAGTTAGTGCAGTCAGCAATTCGCCTTTCAATTTACCTTCGGTGCCAGGCACAGGATTTGATGAGATTTGTAAGCTTTTTAGCGCAATTTCTTTTACAAGCATCCGCTGTTTTCCGCTTTGATTGATCATTAGTGCATTATCTTTTTGCAGCTCTATGTTGTAATGCGTCGTCAAAGTGATAATGACGAGCAGGATCGCAGTTGAACACAAGGCAAGCAGATACTTCTGTGTCCAAGGATTATGAGAAAGGTGAATATTCATCAGATAGTTTGCCCTCTCTTTACAAAAACATAATGTTTAGATGTTTCGTTATTTTGGCGCTATTCCCTGCATGACTTATGGTTTTACAAGACAACCTGTGAGGGTAATGGATCAGGCGCAAGTTTCAAAATTAAATAAATTTCAGAGTATTCACTGTTGCAATGCTGAAGATGGCGTGTTAAAGTTTAAGTGAAAGTTAATTCACATTCATTATACGGGATTGTGTATCGTAACGCAATGTATGGATATTGGCGTATTGGGAGGGATAAACATGAAAAAGAGACTGAAAATATTGATCCCTATTTTGGTCATTGCAGTGGCGGTAAGCGCCTACTTCTTATACTTCAAAAAGCCAATCGACCCGAACCAGGTCAAGGTATCCGGTAACATCGAAGTCACCACGGTCGGAGTGGGTTTCAAAATTGCCGGGCATGTTGACCGTCGCTTGGTAGACGAAGGAGAGACTGTAAAAAAAGGACAGATAGTGGCCAAACTGGAAACCGCCGACCTGGAACTGGATGTTGCCAATGCACGCGCTCAACTGTTGGCTGCCCAGGCAACTTTTGCCCAGCTGGCAAACGGTTCGCGGCCGCAGGACGTGTCTGTGGCTCAGGCGGCGCTACGCAGCGCGCAGGCCGATAAACAAAACGCGGCAGTCGAGTATGAGCGGATGCGCAGACTTTTCGCCCAGGGCGCCGTATCGGCGCAGGAGCTCGATCGCAGCCAGACTTCCTTTGCTACGGCAAACGCCCGCGCCGATCAAACGGTGCAGCAACTCAGTCTGGTGGTGGAGGGACCGCGACGGGAAGAAATCGATCTGGCCGCCGCCCGGGTTGAACAGATGAAACAGGTGCAAAAATTGGCGCAGACACGGCTGGGGTACGCACAAATCACAGCGCCTGTCGACGGAGTGGTCCTGTCCAAAAATATCGAAGCAGGCGAGTACGTGTCGCCGGGAACGCCTGTGGTGACGATCGGGGACCTGAATCAGTTCTGGCTTAAAGCGTATATCGCCGAGACTGATCTCGGCAGGGTCAAGCTCGGACAAAAAGTGAAAGTTACCACAGATACCTATCCCAACAAGGCCTACGAAGGCAGGATCGGGTTTATTGCGTCAGAGGCTGAATTCACCCCCAAGAGTATTCAGACGACGGAAGAACGGGTGAAATTGGTGTACCGCATCAAGATAAACGTTGAGAACACCTCCCGTGAGCTGAAACCCGGCATGCCTGCAGACGCAGTGATTCAGCTGGGCGGCGAATAGGTCATGGAGGCCATTCGCACCCAGGGACTGACGCAAACATTTGGCGACAACACAGCGGTAAACAACCTGACGCTTACCCTCAAAGAGGGAGAAGTATTTGGACTCGTGGGACCGGATGGCGCAGGCAAGACGACCGTGATGCGACTGCTCGCAGGGCTGATGCCTCCGACGGCGGGAGATGCCTGGGTGTACGGCTGCCATACGGTGAAGGATGCGGAACAGCTCCGGCATCATATCAGTTATATGCCCCAGCGTTTCGGACTATATCTGGACCTGACGGTGCAGGAGAATATCGATTTTTACGCCGACCTGTACAACGTGTCCCGACAGACACGGAAGGAAAAAATCCCTGAACTCCTCGCGTTCAGTAACATGACCGAATTTCGGGATCGTCAGGCCCGGAACCTGTCCGGCGGCATGAAACAAAAATTGGCGCT
>CAZOJA010000512.1:0-1999 GCA_964579955.1 uncultured Veillonellaceae bacterium
CGATATGCTGGCCGGGCCGAGCGAAATCATGATTGTTGCCGATGGTAGCGCGAAGCCTGCATTTATTGCCGCAGACATGCTGAGTCAGGCCGAACATGACGAACTGGCCTCCAGCATATTGGTCACCGATAACGATGTATTGGCGAATCAGGTCGAACAAGAACTGGAACTCCAGTTGGCTGATTTGCCCAGGTCGGCAACGGCACGCGCTGCGTTGGAAAAACAGGGATTGATCTTGCTCGTCGATGACTTGGAACAAGCGGTTCAATGCGTCAATGCCGCAGCACCGGAGCATCTGGAAATCATCACGACTGAGCCGGCGGCGCTGTTGCCTGGCATCCGGCATGCCGGGGCCATTTTCCTCGGCGCCTGGACCCCGGAACCGCTCGGCGATTATTTCGCCGGTCCCAGCCATGTTTTGCCGACCGGCGGGACTGCCCGTTATGCTTCGGTATTGAATGTGGACACCTTTATGAAAACGACCAGTGTCATCGCCTATGACGAGCGGGATTTGGCTGCACAAGCCGCAGCGATTATCAGACTGGCCGAGGCGGAAGGGCTGTCGGCCCATGCCAGGGCAATCTCTATCAGGGGGAAGAAAGATGCTTAGACCAGGGGTTGATCAACTGCCTGCCTATTCAAGCGGCGAAGAGCCGACATGGGCAATCAAGCTGGACGCCAATGAACGGTCCGCGCCGCTGCCGGTTTCGGTTCGCAATGCGATTGCCAGGCGGTTGCGCGCGGTCGAGACGTATCGTTATCCAGAGATGAATGCAAGGCCGCTCAGGCGGTTGTTGGCGGATAGTCTGGGAGTATTGCCGGAGCAGGTGAGCGTCGGCAATGGTTCCAGCGACCTGATTGCCGCCGTATGCGCCACTTTCGGCGGCGCTGGTCGGACGATCGCCTATCAGTGGCCGTCTTTCTCGATGTATCCGATTTATGCGGCGTTGGTCGATTCGCCGACGTTGCCGATTCCGCTGGACGCGCAGTATCAACTGTCGGTGGACCGAGTGGTGCAGGCTGTCCGGCAATCCGACGTCAAACTGCTGATCCTTTGTAACCCGAACAATCCGACCGGCGGACCGATTGCCGCGACAGAGCTGCGAAAAATACTGGAGCAGGTGAACTGTCCGGTGCTGGTCGACGAAGCATATTATGAGTACTGCGGCGAAACAGTTCTGCCCTGGTTGGCTGAATTCCCCAATTTGATGGTGGCACGGACCTTTTCCAAAGCCTACGGTTTAGCGGCTGCCCGCACCGGCTATTTGCTGGCTTCGGAAAAATTGAGCGCCGCAATCGGCAAGTTTCTGCTGCCGTACCACTTGAACGCGTTTTCAATGGCGGCGGCCGAAGTATGCTATGAAATGCGGGACACAATCCTGCAGGAAGTGAGACGGACGAAAGCAAGAAGAGATGGTTTGGCGCGCCGGCTGCAAAAAACCGGCGTGATCCAGGTGTATCCGTCAGCGACCAACTTTTTGCTGGTCAAGGTCGACAAGCCGGATGAACTGAACGAAATGCTGATTACCCAAGGCATTGGCGTAAGAAATTTTTCCCGCACGGTTGGTCTTGCCGGCTGCCTGCGGATCACGATTGGATCGCCAAAGGAAAATGCGGCCATGCTTGCCTGTGTAAACAAATACGCGGCGCAACTGGCAAAAGGGGAGTGAGGCCCGATGGATAAGCGTACAGCGACGCTCAAGCGCACGACGAAAGAAACAGATATTGAAATAACGCTTGATATTGACGGAGCGGGCGAAGCGAATGTTGGCAGCGGCATCGGTTTCTTTGACCACATGCTGATTCTGTTCGCTAAACACGGCCTGTTTTCGCTTTCGGTCAAGGCGCAGGGCGACTTGGTGATCGATGGCCACCACACTGTGGAGGATATCGGCATTGTGCTGGGACAGGCGCTGGCCAAGGCGGTGGGCGACAAGGCGGGGATCAGGCGCTACGGTCATGTATACGTGCCGATGGATGAAGCGCTGGTTCTGGTGGT
>CAZOJA010000513.1:0-1998 GCA_964579955.1 uncultured Veillonellaceae bacterium
GCCTGCTCCACGCGGCGATAGGCGTCTGCCTGCTGTGTATGTCCACGTTTGTGTTTGCCAACGTCATTTTGCGTTACTTCTTTAATGAAGGCCTGACCTGGGCCGAAGAGGCATCCCGGTACCTATTTATCTGGCTGATTTTCCTGGGGGCGATCGTCGCTTATCAGGACAATGTCCACCTGGGGGTCGACACCCTCGTGCAAAAACTCTCGGCAAAAAACAAGCGGATACTATTCATTGTTAATAACATCATTCTGGTGGTCACCATGGGACTATGCGTTGACGGCACCTGGAAGATCACCCAACTTACCAGTGACCAGGTTTCTTCGTCGATGCAGATTCCGATGTCCTGGGTATATGTTTCGGGTTTCCTCTGCAGCTTAGCCATGGTCGTCATTTCGCTGAACAATATTTACCGACTGGTTACCAACAAGATTGACGAGACGGAACTGGTCATGTCGGCTGACACCGAGGACAAGGGCTTCATTGACAAGGCCCTCGGCGGCGAGGAAGGAGCGAAAAAATCATGACAATGACGGTGATTGTGTTTTTAGGTTCGCTTCTGATCGCTATGGCCATGGGAATTCCCATCGCCCACTCGCTGATTATCAGCGGTGTGTGTCTGCTAGTGCAGATGAATATGTTCGATACTCAGGTCCTGGCTACTACCCTTGTCGATGGCGCAGACAATTTCCCGCTAATGGCGATAGCCTTCTTCATCCTGGCCGGAGAACTGATGAACGCCGGCGGCGTTTCCAAGAGAATCATCGCCTTTGCCATGGCGCTGGTGGGACATGTTCGCGGTGGTCTCGGCTATGTGGCGATTCTGGCCAGTCTGATTTTTGCAGGCTTATCGGGATCGGCGGTGGCTGATACAGCGGCCCTCAGCGCAATTCTTATCCCGATCATGGTCGACGCCGGTTACCATCGCGCCATGTCGGCCTCGCTAATCGCCGCAGCGGCGATCATCCCGCCGATTATGCCATTGAGCGTGCCGATGATCATCTTTGGCGTAACCGGCAACGTATCGATTCCCAAATTGTTCATGTCCGGTGTTTTCCCCGGTTTGTTGCTGTGTCTTTTCCTTGCCGGCACATGGGCTTGGTTGGCTCGCAAAATGCACTTCAAAACCCAGCCGCGCCAGCCAATGTCGATGGTTCTCAAAGCGGCCCGTGATGCAATCTGGGCATTTATTCTGCCAGGTATCATCATCGTTGGTCTGCGGGGCGGCGTATTCACGCCGACCGAAGCAGCATCGATCGCCGTTTTTTATGCCCTGTTCATAGGTGTGTTCGTATACCGGGAACTGAAATTATCCAAAATTGGTGAAGTATTGGTTGCCGCTGCAAAAACGACCAGCGTAGTCATGTTTTTGTGCGCGGCGGCGATGATTACCTCCTGGCTGATCGCCGTGGCCAATATTCCGGCCGCGATTGCTTCCATGTTGGCGCCGCTGATGCAAGACAAGATCATGTTGATGTTTGCCATCAATATCATCGTATTGCTGGTCGGCACAGCGATGGATGCCACACCAACCATTCTGATCCTGACTCCGGTTCTGATGCCGATTGTGACGCAGGCCGGGATCGATCCGTTCTATTTCGGGTTCATGTTCGTGTTCAACAATATGATCGGCGTATTGACGCCGCCGGTGGGAACTGTTCTGAACGTTGCGGCGGGTGTCGGCAACGTGTCCATGAACGATATCATCAAGCATGTTATGCCCTATCTGTGGATAGAAATCATTCTACTACTGCTGTTGACCTTTTTCCCTCAACTGGTGTTGGTGCCTCTGTACTGGCTTATTTAGAGAATGGGTTCATGATGCAGGGGGCGGTTCGTCAAGGACCGCTCCCTTTTCTGACGATTTTTGACGATTGGTGACGGAAGCGGCAATGAAATTTGTGTGACGGAGGTTGGCAATGGAACAGATGTCAAGAGAAATCCATATCCGGGCCTATCGGTTTGACCCGGCAAACCCGGGGCAGGCCGGTTTTC
>CAZOJA010000514.1:0-1996 GCA_964579955.1 uncultured Veillonellaceae bacterium
CGCGCCGCATACTACCTTGACATGGGTCTTGGCAAAACATTCATTGCCAGTGAAAAAGCCAAGGAACTTGGTAATCCAATTCTGGTGATTTGCCCAAAATCAAAAATTGCCGATTGGCACGCTCACTTTAAAGATCACTATGAACTACCGGTTACCGTCATCAACTATGACTCGGTCTGGCGCAGGCCCGAGTTCCTCGCTTGGCAAGGCTACACACTTATTCTCGACGAGTCCAGCCTGATCAAAAACGAAGCGGCCAAACGCACAAAATTTATCCTTGCCCTACATCCAGAAAACGTTCTTCTATTATCCGGCACACCCACCGGCGGGAAATATGAAGAGCTCTGGACTCAGTGCCGGCTGCTCGGTTGGAACATCTCCCAAAAACTCTTTTTCGATCACTTCATCGTCACGGAAACCATTGATGTCGGCGGCATGCCGGTTGTAAAAGTGGTCGGGTACAAAAACGTGGAGCGGCTCAAGCAAAAACTACGGCAGTACGGGGCGGTATTTATGAAATCGGAGGAAGTGATGGATTTGCCAGAGCAGGTGGATATTGTGACAACTATCGTGCCGACCAAAGCATATCGGCAGTTCAAGCGGGACAAGCTGATCAAAATCGATCAAAAGGAGCTGATTGGCGACACGCCACTGAAACAGCTTCTTTACGAACGGCAACTTTGCAGCCAATATAGCCCGCACAAAATCGAAGCGATCAAGGATCTCCTGCAATCCACCCAAAGCCGCATCGTCATTTTCTACAATTTCACTGCCGAGTATGAATTGATCCGCTTACTCACCGACCGCCCTATCAGCTACATCAACGGACAAGGCACCGACCTTGAGAACTACCGCAGCTGTCCGGACAGCATCACACTGGTCCAATACCAAGCCGGGGCCATGGGACATAACTTGGAACTTGCCAACATTGCTGTGTATTTTACCCTTCCGCTGAGCTCAGAGCTGTTCGAACAGTCAAGGAAGCGCATCCACCGCATCGGACAGATAAAACCTTGCTTTTACTATTACCTCATCACTCAAAACTCCGTGGAAGAAAAAATTTTGACCGTTTTGAAAGAGCGCCGCGACTACACGGAAGCGCTGTTTCGAAAGGAGGAGCATTGACGGAAAAACAGTTTCAAGCCAAGGTCCTGGCGTTTTTAAGGGCGCAGCACATCTATCACATCAAGATTTGGGGCGGCGGCTACCAAAGGGCGGGGATCCCGGATATCCTGTGCTGCATCAGGGGAAAGTTCGTGGCGCTCGAACTCAAGACCGAAAAAAGCGCGCCAACCGTCCTGCAAAAATTTAACCTGTTCAAGATCCAGGAATCAGGCGGCTACGCCCGGGTACTCAGACCTTCAGCGTTTGAACAGTTTAAACGGGAGGTGCTGACCGGTGCAATTTAGTTACAGCCGGGTGAATACGTTCGCCCAGTGCCCATATAAGTTCAAGCTTCAGTATCTCGATGAAGCGAAAACCATCCGGGATCCGGCAGCCGATGATGCCCTCATTGTGGGCAGTGCCATGCACAAGGGAATCGAAGAGGGCGTAGGAGTCGCCCTTGACTGGTACGGCAAGCAGTTTTCGGTGCTGACAGACCTTCATGTGAACGAAATGATCAAACTCGAAACGCTGATCCCCAAAGCCAGGCGCTGCATTGACCCGGACTACTCGGCATTTGAAGTGGAACTGAATACTCCCGAATTTTGCGGATTCATTGATCTTGTGGCAACCGATAGCGACGGCTCCGCAACAATCACCGACTTCAAATACTCGAACAACGTCGACAAATACCTTGAATCCGAACAGCTCCACGTGTACAAACACTTCTTCGAAAAGATTCATGGCCGCCCTGTCACTGGCCTGAGCTACCTGTTCATCCCGAAAACAGCCATCCGGCAAAGAAATGCGGAAGACCTTTATCAGTACCGGAAGCGTCTCGCGAAGACTCTGGCTGAACTCGACGTCAAAACCGTAGATATCACGTATGACT
>CAZOJA010000515.1:0-1994 GCA_964579955.1 uncultured Veillonellaceae bacterium
CTGCACCGCTGAAATAGAACAGGTCAGCATGCTGCATAATCAGTGCCGCATCGATTCCGGCTTCGCCAATAGCCTGCTGAAGTAATGCCAGTCTTGCGTCCAGTTCACTGCGGGGTACCACAGTAATTACACCTGCCTGTACAGATTCATTCTTTCCTTAATCCACTGCCGGAATCAACCCGGCTACTGCTTCCTGCGGCAGAATCCATTGCTGGAAAGACTCAGACAGAACTTTGGCCGGATTGTCCTGCAGGGCGGCGATTTTTTCGGCGCCGATCAGCGCCAGGTACTCTTCGTGCGTTTCCCAGGAATAGACATACTTGTCGAGATAGTTGCGCAGCGCTTCGCCGCGCGAATTTTTGATGAACATATTGATATGCTCGAGATCCTCGCCGTAAACGCCGGGCGAGTTGCAGGGCCAGGCGCCCATGTACCAGGGCACGACCGCATCGACGCCGACACCGGGAATCGCCACCAGGTTGGGGAAGCGCCGGCACATCTCGGTATCGACGATCTGGTCGGCAATCAGTACGATTTTTTTGCCGGCCCGGGCCAGCCAATAATCATAGTACATCGAACCGAGAATGATGCCATTGCCGTGCGTGTCGGCAAACGGCACATGCACGATCGACAGGTCGGGGGAAATTGCCTGCAGCAGCGCCACTTTGCGGCCACTGCCAAACGGATCGTCAGTGACGACATTTTTCGGATAGGCCAGTTTGCCATCCCACAGGCCGGGTTTCTTCAGGTCGCCCCAGATGCCCGAGCCGCAGGGAATGAACGGCAGATTGAGCGCGCCGGCCATCAGGCGGGAATTCAGCGTCAGGTTGGATTCGTCTTCCCACTTGATCTTGCGGGGAATTCCTTTTTCCAGCGAATCACGGGTAATCACGCTGAGTCCGGCCCGTTCATGACTGGAGAAGGTAGAAATGACCGAGTCAATGACGCCTTCGGCCACCAGCATGCTGCCGCCGAAACCGATACCCGGCTCTACCCAGAACAGATCGCGCACTTTGGTCTTGCCGGATTTGTTCTGGCGCAGAATTTCCTTACTGAATATGTTGGCCTGACGTGCCAGGGGGAACCCGCCGGCTGCAATCGACATCCGGTCTTTGACAAACTTCTGAACCGCTGCATCCAGTCTGAGCAATTTATTTTTCATGGTTGTCGTCTCCCTTCTCACATGCCGGTCAAGCCAGCAGTTTTTTCCAACCGGTAAAGTCGCCTGTGACATCCAGTTGTTCCCGTAAAATTTTCACCTCTTCCGCCGTCGGCACATCGACGATATGGAAGTCGGCAGCAACTTTGATGTCAAACCCTGTCCGGGCCTTGACTTCTTCCAGGGTGGTGAAGGGATAGATTGCCGCAATTTCGAGTTCACGGCTGACCGGGTTGGGCGTCAATACGGCCAGGTCGGTGCAGATGGCCAGCGGGCCGCCGCCGGACATGCCCCACTTGTCCCAGCGCGAGGTTCCGCCTTCGCAGAAGCCGGGGCTGGTTTGATAATCCAGTTTGTCGACGATCCGGTCTTCGCGGTGATTCATGATCACCACGATATTCTGCGAACCGACCGCCAGGTCATGACCGCCGCCGCTGCCTGATACGCGGGCAGCCGGCCGGGTATAGTCGTCACCGTAGAGGGTGGTGTTCAGGTTGCCGTAGCGGTCGCACTGTGCGGCGCCGAGATAGGTCAGCTGCACCCGTCCGGTCTGCACCAGCCAGCCGAGGGTACTGAGCACATCCGTCTGGCATTCGGCATTGACCTGGATCACGGTGTCGTCAATCCCCCAGGGGATCCGGCCGACGGCGACCGAACCGATCGAGCCGCCTTCGTAAATGATCGAGACATCCGGGGCGAAGGTTTTCTGGGCCAACTGGGCAGGCAACAGACTCAGCCCTACGCCGCAAAAAACGTTGGCGCCGTCTTTGCAGTATTTGTAGGCAACCGTACAGGCGAATTCCATCGGAGTGTACAATTTGAGCAGTTCTTTGCG
>CAZOJA010000516.1:0-1994 GCA_964579955.1 uncultured Veillonellaceae bacterium
GCTGGATCGGCAACGCGCCGAAGCCGATGCAGCCGACCTCCAGGCCGGTCCGGCCTAATCTGCGTTTTTCCATTGGCTGATCTCCTTTCCCTGGGCGAACATTAAACGCGATAACCTTTATCTATTTTTCGACGCCCATTCGAATCTTTGGCATGTCCTTTGCGAGCCTGGAAGAACTAATTTGCAAGTCAACGTCTGCGTCAACTGCTACAAAAAACTTGGGCTGTGAAGAACAATCAGTCCCGCATTCTTTTGCTCTGTTACTTCGGAACTGCGCTTCAATAAGTTCTCTTGCCTGATCGTTTAAGCTCTGACTCGCTTGCACTTCACTAAGATTCGCCCAAACTGAAATAGTAAGCGGAACTTCAATCCAATTAAGGGTTTTAATACTATGGGGGCGAAATTCGACAGTGGCATATATCACTTCCGGCCCATCATTCACAGCCCGCTTCGAAACAATCTTTTTCACTTGTGTTACTACCGCATAACCAACATAACCCTTTTCGACAACAACTGTCCCACCCACAACAATGGGCTCAAGAATCTTAAAGGCCAATGCTTTCCCCACAAAAAGCGTCTTTAATCCCGGTGATTCCATCAATTGAACGGGAACCACCGTTCCTTGAGGTATAAAGGCATTACCTAAAATAATATTCGATGTTGTGATTGTTGTCGAAGGCAATGCAAGCGCAATTACGGGAATTAAGACAAAGGCAATCAGAAACACAAACAATACTATTCTTTTTATTGCAAACAAATTCAAAATGCTACCCCCCTCATTTTTATCAAGCACTTAATAATTCGCACGAACTGCCGTTGAAGTCTTTCCTGTTGATAGAAAAGCACTCATTTTTTCTTTTAGTTCCGTTGTTGGTACGCCTAAATCTACATCCTTAATTACTGTAACTTGAAAGCGAGTAAATTGAGGAATCTGCTGGTCGGTTCCTTGCAACATAGCTGCCGAAAACAAAAGAAATAAACCTCCTGCAACGTAGCTTCGCCAATAAGAATTATATATTTCAGCTTCATTGCTATTCGAAGTACGAATCCCATACCAAATGCTTGCAATTCCATCTGTTGTTAAAAAAGTTGCCAAAGCATTTTTCCCGCCACCCTTTTTCTGCAATCCATGCGGAGCATTCGTCGATGTGTCTATGTCTTTAAATTGACTATATTTACTTAAATCAACCCCAAAAACAACCGGTATGTCAATCCCATCAATGGTCTTTAAACTTACAGGACGCATTTCGATTTTGCCACCAACTCCGAAGCCTCCTGCTTTCCTGGCTATACTTACATATGCCTTTCCTGCCGTTCCATAGCGCACAATTGGAACATTATGCAAATTCAGGTTTTCGATCGTTCTGAACATTACCGATTGCCCAACAGTGTTTTGTGCTGAAGAAAGCGGCGTGATGAGTTCGCAGTTAATAATTGTCCCCGCTGGAATATACGCATTTCCAGGGGCTACCTCAGAAATGATTTGCCCTTCTTGCAAAGGCAATGCAAAAACGCCATTTGGTGATGTAAGTGCTAGAGTAAATACTACCATCAACACAAACAGCATCTTCCGTCCACTGAATAAATTAGTCATTGTATGCACCAGCTTTCTTTATATTCGGCACTGTCATAATTGATTATCCATTTATATATATTTGACCACTGTAGAATAAATCCTGTTAGGGAACCGCTGAAATAATAAAGATTGCAGTTGATTTCGGCCGTAGCATTCGCCGATGAAGAGATGCAGTTTTGCCTTGGAAAATCAACATGGAGGTTGATTTAAGGCCAGAAGCGACGGATGAAGTTTTTCTGGCCGACAAGCAAAACCAGTCACGAATCGCTGCGAATCAAGGCCGAAATCTTTAGCAATCGGAATTATTCAGCGGTTTCTTTGCAAAACTTACCGAGATATACAATCACGCCGGCCAGCCAACAACCCGCCAAAATCCGCAAGAATGGCGGCAGTTGCCTTGTAAAGAAGGCGCCGCTTG
>CAZOJA010000517.1:0-1988 GCA_964579955.1 uncultured Veillonellaceae bacterium
TTCATGGGTGAGGAAGACATGGAACGGCAGGCGCTGAACGTGTTTCGCATGAAGCTGCTGGGAACCGAAGTCATCCCGGTGACCAGCGGCAGCGGCACCCTGAAGGATGCCACCAGCGAAGCGATCCGCTATTGGGTCACCAACATCCTCGACACGCACTACATCATCGGCTCGGTTGTCGGCCCGCATCCCTATCCGATGATTGTCCGCGATTTTCAGGCGATTATCGGCCGGGAAATTCGGCAACAGGTCGCCAGTTTCGGCGACACACCGCTGCGTTATGTTGTCGCCTGTGTCGGTGGTGGCAGCAATGCGATGGGGACTTTCTATGAATTCCGCAACGACGCGGCGATTCGCAAAATTGGCGTAGAGGCTGCCGGCAAGGGGTTGGGCGCGGAACACGCCGCTTCGCTCACTCTCGGTCGCCCCGGCGTACTGCACGGTGCGCTCAGTTATTTATTGCAGGATGCTGACGGTCAGGTTATCCCGGCCTATTCGATTTCCGCCGGCCTGGACTATCCCGGCGTCGGCCCTGAACATTCTTTTTTCAAAGATACGGGCATCGCCAGTTACGTTTCGGTCACCGACAACGAAGCTCTGGCGGCATTTCAGCTTTTAGCCCGCTGCGAAGGGATCATCCCGGCGCTGGAAAGTTCGCATGCACTGGCTTATCTGGAAACCCTGATGCCCGGGACCCGGCCTGATGAGAGCGTTGTTGTCTGCCTATCCGGCCGCGGCGACAAAGATGTCCAGCAAGTTTCAAAAGTACTGGAGGGATTATAATGTCCGTTCTGGCTGAAAAATTAAGCACCAACAAGGCGCAGGGGCGAAAAAGCCTGATTGTCTATATCACCGCCGGTTACCCGGATATGGATACAACCCTGGCCGCCGTACTGGCGGCTGAGACGGCGGGCGCCGATCTGATCGAGCTGGGCATCCCTTTTTCCGATCCGATCGCCGACGGCCCCGTCATTCAAAAAGCCGCCGTCGCTTCGCTCGCCGCCGGCGCCACGCCGCGCAGCTGCCTGGAACTGATTCGGCGCATCCGTAGCCATTCCCAGATTCCGCTCGGTTTTATGACTTATATTAACCTGATTCTCAGCTATGGACCGGAAAAATTCGCCCGCGCTTGCCGCGAGGTCGGTGTCGATGCACTGATCATCCCTGATCTGCCGCCGGAAGAAAGTGATTTGTTGCAGATCCCCTGCGATCAACACGGGCTAAACCTGATTCAGTTCGTCACGCCGACCAGTACCGCCGAACGGGTGGGCATGGCCTGCCGCAGCGCCTCCGGCTTCATTTATTGCATCTCCAACACCGGCGTCACCGGGGTTCGCTCGATTGACTACAGCGCGGTCGCTCCCAGCGTAGAACTGGTTCGCCAGGTTACCGACCTGCCGGTAGCGATCGGTTTTGGCATCGGCACGCCGGAAGCCGCCCACTCCGCCAGTCGCTTCGCCGACGGTGTCATTGTCGGCAGCGCGGTGGTGCAGTTGCTGGAAACAAAAGATATCGCCGCAGTAAAGGATTTGCTCAGCGGTATTCGTCAGGAACTGGACAAGGAGGGGCAATCCGATGCGTCTATATCCTGACAAGGAAAATTTCCTTCGCCTCGCTGCCAGCCACAACATCGTGCCGGTGTACGCCGACCTTGCTGTCGATCTGGAAACGCCGGTATCTCTCTATTACAAAATCGTCGGCGATGCCCCCGGTTTCATGCTGGAAAGCGCTGAAACCAGCAAAAATTTCGGCCGCTATTCATTTATCGGCGTCGAACCATTTCTGACCGTAGTCGCACAAGCAGGCGGCCTGCAATTATCCGGACCGAACAAATCCGAATCGATTAAGCACGAGCCATTAGCGGCACTACAGTCTATTCTAAGCCAGTATCGCTGCGCCGACCTTCCCGGACTACCGCCCTTTAGCGGCGGCGCGGTCGGCTACCTCAGTTTTGAGGCGGTAACAACCTGGGAGCGGATTCGCGGCCT
>CAZOJA010000518.1:0-1987 GCA_964579955.1 uncultured Veillonellaceae bacterium
TGATCCCTACTTTCATCAATCCACCCCCGCGATCCGTTTGCTATAGCAAAATCATGATTAAATCAGCGAACCCCTAGAGCGCCGTTTTAGTCGACTGCAATGGAATTTCTCTTTTTGCGCTTTTGTGATTGAAGTAGCGTTTAATCGCTTCCTCTACGGTAGCATTCAGAGTCTGCCCGCGCGAAGCTGAATAAAGCGCCAATACTTTGTGCAACTCTGGCGATATTCGCACATTAAAGCTCCCTTTATAGGTTTTTTCCGGTTCAACATTGTTTGCAGCGCACATTTCCAGGTAATCATCGACGGCGCCTTGAAAATCGTCTCGCAGGCTTTGTACGCTGTCTCCCTCAAACGAAATCAGACTATTTACCCCCAACACCTTACCAAAAAGAATATTATCCTTATCAGAAAACTCTACCGTGCCATAATATCCTTTGTATTCTAGAATATTGCTCACAGCAATTCCTCCCTTGCCAACGTCTCAACAACTTGTTTAACTTGATATTCTAAGAGTTCTTTGCGAGGATGCGGTTTATGCAGAACAATAGCAAGATTTCCTTTAATAAATCTTACCCTGGAGCCGCTTGTCCGGCCCTTGTTTGACAGTTCAAAACCAAACGCTTCCAAAACTGTCTGCAGTTCTTCAAACGTAAAGTCTTTGGGATTGCTTTTTAATCGTTCAATCAGTTTTTCTTTTTTGCTCACAATTACGCGCCTCTTCTCGCTATCTTTATTATATCCAATTTTTTTGATTTTTTGCAACTGAATTTCAGTTGCATCTTCGCGGGATTAGCAATCCTAGTATGTCGTTACGAATTGTGGTGAAAATATCTGTATGAGCTTTTTGGCAATCAAAATCAATCTTTTACTAATAACCAAAAAAAACGACTGCCGCCGGTTTTTCCAGCAGCAGTCGGCATGCGATTCTATGGTGTTAGACCGGCATTGTTTTGAGCTGCGGCGAGACTTTGAACTCGGCTTCGGTCGCCGCCTGCACCTGCTCCAGCGTAACGCCGGGGGCCAGCTCGGTCAGCGTCAGTCCCGACGCATCGCAGGTCATGACCGCCAGTTCGGTGACGATCATGTCGACTTCCTTGACCGCGGTCAGCGGCAGGTTGCACTTCTTCAAAATCTTCGGCGCACCCTTGGCTGTGTGCTCCATCGCGATGATCACCCGTTTGGCGCCTGCCACCAGATCCATCGCGCCGCCCATGCCCGGTACCATTTTGCCCGGGACCATCCAGTTGGCCAGGTTGCCTTCCTGGTCGACCTGCAAGGCGCCGAGAACCGTTGCCGCCAGATGGCCGCCGCGGATGATGCCGAACGAAGTGGCGCTGTCAAAGAATGCGCCGCCGGCGTTGATTGAGACCGGCTTGCCGCCGGCATTCACCAGATCGGGATCAGAATTGCCATTGGCAGCTGGACCCAGCCCGACAAACCCGTTCTCCGAATGCAGGATGACGTGTACGCCCTCCGGCAGATGATCGGCGACCATCGTCGGAATGCCGATGCCCAGATTGACCAGATCGCCGTCCGCAAATTCCTGTCCGACCCGTTTGGCGATGAGTTCTTTTGCGTCCATATGTTTTCCCTCCTCAACCCTGAACCAGATAGTTAACGAAAATACCCGGCGTCATGACTTCGTCGGGATCGATCTCACCGGTTTCCACAATGCTCTGCGCTTCGACGATCACGACCTGGGCCGCGGTCGCCATCAGCGGGTTAAAGTTGCGGGCCGCTTTCCGGAATACTAAGTTACCGGCCTTGTCGGCCTTGTAAGCTTTGACCAGAGCGACATCCGCCTTAATCGGCAATTCCAGCAGATAGTCCTTGCCGTCGATCGTCAGTTTTTGCTTGCCTGCCTCCACCGGCGTACCGACACCTGTCGGTGTCAGAATCCCGCCCAGGCCGAACCCGGCCGAACGGATTCGTTCCGCCAGCGTGCCTTGCGGCACCAGGTCGACGGTCAGCTCGCCGGCGTTCATTT
>CAZOJA010000519.1:0-1987 GCA_964579955.1 uncultured Veillonellaceae bacterium
AAATTCTTGCCGGCCCGCCCAGAACGGCAATACTAGCCTGCGAAGGCGGTTGCCTAAAAGGCGAAGTGGCGCGTGTTGCCGCGAATATGTTAGCCTATCAACTGGAACGGGATACTTCGGTTAGAATTTGCCTCGGTGATGCCGTTACTGGCGAGTCTGGTTTTGTTAAACTTCTGGAAGAGTCGCCAAGGGTCATTGTAATTGAAGGTTGTTTTCTCCATTGCGGTTCACAGATCGTGAAGACCCGGTTACCAGGGTTTGCGCCGGAAATTGTTGAATCCAGCCGATTTTTGCATTTTGACCGGGACAAGTACTTCGAAATCTTTGACCTGCCCCGTTCTGAAATCGAGCAGTATGCCAAAGCGGTCGCAACGCATGTGCAGCAAGTAAAGTTTCGCGGCGCAGCCGATACCGCTGCAGAAATGGCGCAGAGCTGTGGAGGCTGTGCGGGCTGTAAGTAAGCGGCGTAAGTGAGTCAATCAATGGATAGAGTTATCATCAAGCCGCCTTTTAGGCGGTTTTCCTATTCTCTGCAAATCCTGCATTCTTTGCGATAAGATGTTCATGCAGGAAGCAAGGGTTTTAGCGTCGAACGTTTTCACACTACACAGTGTTGAAATGGCAGGAAAGGACTGACTTCGATGGACAAGACGACAGAATCTGTATGGCAGGAAATGCGACGACCGCTGCAGCGCTATGTTGCCGGACGGATTAGGAATGTCCAGGATCGTGAAGATGTTTTGCAAAATATCTTCTGTAAAATCCATGACAATATAGACCGTCTGCAAGATGCGACGAAAATTCAAGCCTGGGTGTTTCAGATAACTCGTAACGCACTGATCGATTTTTATCGGACCCAGCGTCCGGGCTTCAGTCTGAGTGAGCTTCCCGCCGAGGTCGCGGTTCCCGCTGAAACGGAACCGGAATTGCTGGCGGAAGTTATCGAGTGTATCAAAACAATTGTAGCGAATATGCCGGAGAAATATCGCTCAGCGATCGAGCTGGCCGAGTTTGCCGAGATTTCACAAACCGAACTGGCCAGACAGACCGGATTATCTCTCTCCGGCGCCAAATCGCGTGTGCAACGGGGGCGGCGCAAACTGAAAGAAATTCTTTTGGACTGCTGCAAGGTCGAACTTGACAACTACGGCAATATCCTGGATTATCGGCGCAACCATAGTTCCTGCAAATATTGCTGAAATCTGCGTCTTTTTTCTGCGGGCTTCGTCTATATAGGTAAATAGGTATCAGCCGATAGGCGAAGTAGAAGGAGTGTGGATATTATGTCACAAGAACAAAAAAAATCAGGCCAGGGATCCTGTTGTTGCGGCGCGGGTTGCTGCGGTGAACCGGTGGCAACTGGGTCTGACAAACGCCAGATTGTCATTGATTTCCTCTATCTTGACCTGGAGGTCTGCAGCTGGTGCAAGGGAACAGGCAACAGTCTGGACGGGGCAGTGGCCCAGGTGACAGGGGTGCTGGAAGCGGCCGGCGTCGACGTGATAGTGAACCGGATTCATGTCGACAGCGAAGAAAAAGCGGTGAAGCATCGCTTTGCCAGCTCGCCGACGATCCGCGTAAATGGCCGTGACATTCAACTGGATGGCAAAGAAAGCAAGTGCGAGTCTTGTGGCGATTTATGCGGCGACGAAGTGGACTGCCGGATTTGGCTGTATCAGGGTAAAGAGTACACCAGCCCGCCACCGGCGATGATCATCGATGCGATCCTGCGTGAAGTCTATGGACCGCCTGCAGCTGCGACAGCGGCGAGTGAGCCGTTTGTGTTGCCGGAAAACCTGCGGAAGTTTTTTCAGGCGATGCAAAGCAAAAAGAAATAAAGGAGCATTTGTTTGAAACGACGATTCTCGTTTGGCCTGTTTGCGGTATTTTTGCTTCTGGTTGGCTTGTTGGCGGGATGCTCCGCGCCTGCTGCAAAACCTGTCCGACTACAGGATCCGGAAGCCAGAATGCCGCTGACTGCGCCGAA
>CAZOJA010000520.1:0-1986 GCA_964579955.1 uncultured Veillonellaceae bacterium
CGCCATTTTTCCGCCCGGATAATCGCAGCAACATCGGCGGTGGCTTCAGCCAGTTCATCGTTGATCACCAGATAATCATATTCATGGATGTAACCGAGTTCGCTCACAACCGAGTTCAATCTCTGGCGGATCGCTTCCTGCGATTCGGTGCCCCGGCCAACGATCCGCCGTGACAATTCGCGTGGCGACGGCGGCATGATGTAGACGAAAACGGCGGACGGAAAGCATCGTTTTACCTGCATTGCTCCTTGCGGATCGATTTCCAGGATAATGTCATGGCCGCGGTTGATGGCTTCGATCACTCGTCGGCGCGGCGTACCATAGAAATTGCTGTATACTTCCGCCCACTCCAGCAATTCAGCGTTCTCGCGCATATGCAGAAACTCTTCACGGGAAACGAACCAATAATTGACCCCATTGACTTCGCCCTCGCGAGGCGCCCGGGTCGTCGCCGAAACAGAATAATGAATCGACGCATATTGATCCAACAAAGCTTTGACGATAGTGCCCTTGCCAGCACCTGATGGGCCGGAAATTACAATCAGGTTGCCGGTCGGATTGCCTGTGATGCACTCCGGGCTATCTGCATCAATCTTCACTATGGTCCTCCACTTCTTTACTGTTCATCCGATGCGCTACAGTATCGGCCTGCACCGCGGATAGAATGACATGATCGCTGTCAGTGACTACCACGGCACGGGTCCGACGACCATATGTCGCGTCAATCAGACGCCCTTTATCCTTCGCGTCCTGAATCAGGCGCTTGATCGGCGCCGATTCAGGGGAAACGATCGCAACGATTCGATGACAGAAGACCACGTTGCCAAAGCCAATATTCAATAACTTGATCTCCACGGGAACCCCTCCGTCATTCAATATTTTGTATTTGTTCCCGCACCTTTTCGATCTCGCTCTTTAATTCCACCATCAATGCTCCGGCCACCATATCATTGGCTTTGGATCCGATGGTATTGGCTTCACGATTCAATTCCTGCAGGATAAAATCGAGTTTGCGGCCGACTGCGGCCTCCCCGTTCATTGCCTGGGTAAATTGATCAAGGTGGCTGTCCAGCCGAACCAGTTCTTCGGTAATATTGGTCCGGTCGGCCATAATCGCCACTTCTTGCAGCAAACGTGCTTCATCCGGCACAGCATTGACCTCGCTGAGAATTTCCCGGCAGCGTTCCCGCAATCGTTCCCGGTACGCTTCGACAATTGCCGGCGCCCGGGTCGCGATACTGGCGCCCAATTCTCGAATTTTGGCAATCCGTGCTGTCAAATCGCGGTGGATATTTTGGCCTTCGGCAACCCGCATTTCCATCAGATTAGCCAGTGCTTTATCAATTGCTTCCGCCAATTTTGGCCACAGGCTTTCCAGATCTTCCGTGGTTTCTTCCACTTTCAACACTTCAGGAAATTTGGCAATGTCATAGGCACTGACCGCCTTGATATCGAGGCCGCAGGCATCCGCCACATCCTTTACTGCCTGATAATAGCCGCTGGCCAATCCTTTATCCACCCGGATCTTGCGTTGCCGTTCGACATAATCATCGGCCGTCACCACCACATCAATACGACCACGGGCCAGAATCCCGGCAATGCTTTTGCGGGCCCGGTCTTCCAGCACTGCCAGGTTCTTGGGGATTTTGATCACAATATCATTGAATCGGTGGTTCACCGCACGAATTTCCACCGTAAACCGATGGTCCTTATCGTGGTATTCGCCGCGGCCGAACCCGGTCATGCTCTTGAACAAACAGATTCCCCCTTGCTGCGTTACTGCCGTTTACAGGGATAAGTGCTGTTTCATCCGCGCCAGCGCTTCACGGATTCGTTTTTCATCCAGAGTCAGGGCGAAACGGACATAGCCTTCGCCGGCCGGGCCATAACCCACACCAGGTACTACGATAATACCGCATTTTTCCAACATGTCGGCGCAGAAACTCATCGAATCGTAGCCTTTGGGAACCGGCGCCCATACATAGA
>CAZOJA010000521.1:0-1986 GCA_964579955.1 uncultured Veillonellaceae bacterium
AGGGCATCTCCTGACCGAACACCTTGACGGTCTCTGTGAGCGGAATCGCCGCCGGCTGACGGACCGGCTGGACCTTGAACGGGATGTTCGGATGCGAGCCGTGGAATTCCCAGCGTTCCAGATAGGTCAGGTCGGGGAAGATATAATCCGCATACAGGGAGGTCTCGCCAACCATGATGTCGGACGAAATCACCAGCGGCAGTTTCTTTGGATCGGACAGCGCATCGATGATCCCCTGCCCGGACGGTACCGAGTAAATCGCCGAGTTCATGTACATGATCAGGCATTTCAGCTGATACGGGTACTGGTCGCCGGCCGATGTCGCCACTTCCTGATGAATGTCGCTGGCCAACGGGAACCAGGGACGTTTGGCCGGGTAGCCTTCAAAGATCGTGCTGTCTTCATATTTGGTACCGGCCCGGATGATGTTCAGGCCAAAGCCTGCCAGCTTTTTCGGGTGCTTGCTGACATTGTAGGACTGACCCGCCTTGTCGCCACGATGACTAAAGGTGGACAGCTTGATAAACCCACCCCGGTGGTCGAGATTGCCGATCAAGAGGTTTAGCGTGTTCCAGGCCAGCACGTTGTAGTAGCCGCTGGTGTGCTGGGAGACGCCGCGATGGATGTCAACCACCGCTTTTTTGCCGTGGCTCGTGAACTCACGGGCCAACTCTTCAATGTCGGCCGTTTTGACATCGGCTTCTTTGGCCCATTCCGCAATACTTTTCGTAGCCGCTTCTTCCAGCAGAATCTGCAGCGCCGTCTTGACTTTTACGCCGTTGACTTCGCCCTGGAAGAACAGGTCACCATTCACCGCCGTTTTTTCATCGTAGGGATCGACCGCTGCCGGCTGCCCGGCAACCATCGCGACAAAGTTCTCCTGACGGTAGCTCTTGCCGTCTTTTTCCAGCATCACATCAGGCAGCCCCGCTTCCTGGGCCTTCAATAGCCCGTGCGGCTTGCCGTCGACAATCTTCACCAGCCAGCCGGCATTGCACCAGGTCGGTTCACCGGCCGCTTTGGCCGCCGCTTTGTTGGCGCAGGACAGGTATTTGGCGTCATATTTCTTGTTGTCGAGAATCCATCGGATCATTCCGAGGGCAATCGCCGCATCGCGGCCCGGTTTGACCGGCACCCATTTCCAGGCATGGGCCGTCGCCTTGCGGTAGACCGGATCAATAACCGCATATTTCAGCCGACCCGAAGACACGCCTTCGGTAATCCGCTGCGTTCGCATCGGCGGCCCGTAGTTGGCCTCGAATACATTGGCGCCGACAAAGATGACAAACTCCGCGCCTTCCAACTCGCCCTGCCAGTAAAATTTCTGGCCGCCGGCCCAGGAATAGGCGTTTTTCTTGGCATCATAGTGCCACTGTTCACTCATTGCCTTGCCGGTGAAATACAACGAACCCTGACAGACGGTAGTATGGCCGTGACCGTTGGTTGATCCCATGGAATCATAGGTAAACCGCTTGATGATGTCACCGCGTCCGTCTTTCAGCCGGCCCCACCAGAAACAGAATTGATTGTTCTTGGGTCCGAAGTCGGGATGGGCCGGATCGATCATCGCGCCGAGATGCTCTTTGAATTTTTGCTGGAACGCCTGCACCAGCGCCTGCTTCTTCGCCTTGTCCTTTTCACCCCAGATTTGAGACACGGCATCGCCCATATCCTTCATGACCTTGGGGTCCTTGACGGCATACAGGGTCTTCAGGCCTTCCACTTCGCGGTTTTCCTCACCGGGAACCTTGGCGAACAACTTGCCTCCCTCGACGATTTCATTGACAGCCTGATCGAACGGCACGGTGACCCACTTGTTCTCGCCCCGCTTGCCGGCACGTTTCAGTACCTTGCGGATTCGGTACGGGTCATAGTAAATTTGCAGGCTGCCCTGCCCCTTGGGACAGATCGCCCCGTCGATCCGGGCGGCGTCCTGCACCTTGCGGTTGTAGTCCAGATGCGGCATCATCGTCCAGGGCGAATAGG
>CAZOJA010000522.1:0-1974 GCA_964579955.1 uncultured Veillonellaceae bacterium
TTCCTGAAGATGGTCCGCGATGAAGCGGTCCGTTTGGAGCGCCTGATCAAAAGCCTGCTGGAACTAAGCAAGCTGCAGACCGCCGAATCGGCCAGCCGATTTGCGCCGCAGGATCTGGCCGATATCCTGCGCCATGTCGGTCAGTTGGTGCAACCGCTGGCCGAGGCCAAACAGATCGCGCTGCGAATCGAACCGGGCGAAGCCTTGCCAAAGGTTTCGGGCGACCGCGACCGGCTGGTGCAACTATTGCTGATTCTGGCAGACAACGCCGTGAAATACACGCCGTCCGGCGGCAGCGTGACCTTGTCCCTGTCACAGACAGAAGCCGGCGCCCTGCGTTGTACGGTGCAGGACACCGGCATCGGAATTCCGGCGGAAGACCTCCCCTATATCTGGGAACGTTTTTACAAAGTGGACAAATCTCATCAGCAGGACGAAGGCAGCGCCGGATTGGGCCTAGCCATCGCCCGCCAGATCATCGACCTGCACAAGGCGCGCGTCAGCGTCGTGAGCGAACCCGGCGCCGGAACGCGGATCGAACTGGAATTCAGCTAAAATATCCCGTAGTTCTTATAAGTCAGCTCCTTGGCCATTGCCGGATCTTTTTGCAACTCGGCCTGAACCTGTGCGATCAGCGCCGCTTTGTCCTCCGGCAAGTCGCCTTCCAGAGCCAGATGGTTGTATAAGTGGCTGGCCCGCAAGATGGCCGGTCGCCGGACTTCCAGACGTTGCAGCAGCATCAACAGCTCTTGCAGCGTCTCTTTTCTATCCAGTCGTTCGAATTGACCGCCGGCCACCAACCGCTCCAGGGGAGTTCCCACTCTCGGCAGCAGCGTCATGATGCCCAGCATTGCCGGCGAAAGCGCATTCAGGACAGCGGCTGTGTGTAGCGCATGCGGTTCGCTGCGTTTTCTGCCGCCGAGCCCCAGGATGATCATCGTGGAAAGATCGATCCCCGCCGCATCGGCCGCCTGCCCTGCCTGCACCACATCCGCAGCGCTCACACCCTTGTTGATGCTGCGCAGCACCTCGTCATCGCCGCTCTCCACGCCCAGATAAATCAGCGACAAGCCGGCTGCCCGCAGTTCGGCCAGTTCGGCCGCCGACTTTGCCAGCAGGTCATCGGCCCGGGCCGCGCAAGAAATTGTGGCCAGCACCGGAAAAGTGGCCTTGAGCCGCTGCATGATCTGCAACAGCCGTTCTGTCGGCACGGCCAGAGCATTGCCGTCGCTAAGGAACACTCTCTTCAGATTTGGTTTGTCTTCCTTGGCTTCGCGGATTTCCGGCAAGATTTCCGCGAAATCGCGGATGCGAAAGCCGACATTGCGATACATGCCGCAAAAGGTGCAGGCGTTGTGCGAACAGCCGATCGCCACCCGCAGCACCAGCCCCTTGTCTTCGCTCGGCGGATTATAGGCATATCCTTCGTCCCGTATGTCAGCGCAACTCAAGTTCTTTCCTCCTTAAAAACGGCGGCAGCCCCGCCGGAGCCCGAAACCACTTCGAAGCCGGACGGGGCTGCCAGGCATGGGATGATTCGCTTATGCGCCCAGGAACAGCTTGATATCTTCGTCGACAGTGCCGATTCCGGCGATGCCGAACGTCTCCACCAGCACCTTGGCCACGTTAGGCGACAGGAAACCCGGCAGCGTCGGCCCGAGATGGATGTTCTTCACGCCCAGATATAGCAGCGCCAGCAGCACGATGACCGCTTTCTGCTCGTACCAGCCGATATTGAACGCAATCGGCAGCTTGTTGATATCGTCGAGACCGAACACTTCCTTCAGTTTCAGCGCGATAACCGCCAGCGAATAGGAGTCGTTGCACTGACCGGCGTCCAGCACGCGGGGGATGCCGCCGATGTCGCCGAGTTTCAGCTTGTTGTAGCGATACTTGGCGCAACCGGCCGTCAGGATCACCGTATCCATCGGCAGTTTCGCGGCAAACTCGGTGAAGTACTCGCGCGACTTCATC
>CAZOJA010000523.1:0-1966 GCA_964579955.1 uncultured Veillonellaceae bacterium
TTTGCGGGGGGAAGGGGAAGAGGGGGAAGAGGAAAGCTTATTTCAATTTGTGGATATCGGCCGGGTCGAGGATGGCGCTGTCGCCTTCCTCACCAGTCCGGATGCGGACCGCGTTATCGATGCCGTAAACGAAGATCTTGCCATCGCCGACATTGCCTGTGCGGCAGACCGTTTTGGCGGTCTCGATCACACTTTCCACCGGGACTTCGCAGACCACGATTTCCACTTTGACTTTCGGTACCAGGTTAACATTATACTCTGTCCCGCGATACACTTCCCGGTGGCCTTTTTGCAGGCCATAGCCCAGGACTTGGGACACGGTCATGCCGGTCACGCCGATTTTGTTCATGCCTTCCTTCAGCGCTTCCAACTTCTCCGGACGGGTAATGATTTCTATTTTGGTCATTTTTCTCATCGGTCAACCCTCCTGCTTTATTCGCCCTCAGGCCATACTTGTCTTGGCGGCCGGAACCGGTTGCGCTTCCAGAGAGGCAAAGCTTACCGGAGACCCGGTGACCAGATCCTGATAGGAGTAGCCGCGTTCACCGTGTTCCGAAAGGTCGAGGCCCTGCATTTCCTGCGCTTCACTGACCCGAAGGTCCATGACCAGTCCCATGACTTTAATTATAACGAATGTCATCACCGCGGCAAACAGGCAACTGGCAACAACCCCGATCAATTGGTTGGTGAATTGGGCAGCGTTGCCAAATAGCAACCCGTCCGCGCCTGCCTCGTTGACGGCTTTGGAAGCGAACAATCCGGTGGCCAGAGCGCCCCAGGCGCCGCCGACGCCATGTACGCCGAAAGCGTCCAGTGAGTCGTCGTAACCCAGTTTCGCCTTGACGACGCTGACGGACAGATAACAGATGACGCCGCCCAGCAAGCCGATGGCTACAGCAGATAAGGGACTGACAAACCCTGCGGCGGGAGTGATGGAAACCAGGCCGGCGATGCAACCGCTGGCTGCGCCGAGTACGGTCGGTTTGCCATGCATCAGCCATTCGGCCAGTACCCAGGAGACGGTGGCTGCGGCTGCCGAAATATGTGTGACGACAAATGCGTTGGAGGCGATTTCATTGGCGCCGAGAGCGCTGCCGGCGTTGAAGCCGAACCAGCCGAACCAGAGTAAGCCGGCGCCGAGAACCGTCATCGGCAAATGGTGCGGCAACATGACTTCACTGCCATAGCCTTTACGTTTGCCGATCATCAGGGCAATTACCAGACCGGATACGCCGGAGATGATGTGGACGACTGTGCCGCCGGCAAAGTCGAGAACACCCATTTCACGCAACCAGCCGCCAACACCCCACACCCAGTGGGCAACCGGATCATAGACCAACGTAGCCCAGACCACGGTAAAAACGGCAAATGCGGAAAACTTCATCCGTTCGGCAAAGGCGCCGGTGATCAGAGCGGGCGTGATGACGGCGAACATTCCCTGGAAAATCATGAATGCGGAGTGGGGAATCGTTGCTGCGTAATCGGCGTTGGGAGAATTGCCGACGCCATTCAGGCCAAGCCATTCCAGGCTGCCGATGAAGTGGCTGATGTCAGGACCGAAGGCCAAGGAATAACCGAATAATACCCATTGTACCGAGATGATCCCGATGATGAAGAAGCTTTGCATGATCGTGCTCAGCACGTTTTTGGTCCGGCACATGCCGCCGTAGAACAAGGCCAGCGCCGGAGTCATCAGCAGTACGAGCGCGGCGCTGATCAACACGAAGGCGGTATCACCGGTATCGATTTTGGCGGGAGCCGCCTCCGCCGCCAAGGCAGCAGGCAGGGCCGCGAGGAGAGCCAGACTGAAACTTGCTAGAGAGGCCAATCTTTTTGTCATTTTCTTTCCCTTCCTTCTTCAATGATTTGTACTTAAAAAGAAAACGCCCCGGGCTATTAAGCCACGGGACGTCATTGTCCGTGAAGACAGAAAGAGCCTCCGCACGAATGCGAAGGCTTCATTGCC
>CAZOJA010000524.1:0-1965 GCA_964579955.1 uncultured Veillonellaceae bacterium
GTTTGCCTTCAGCAAAACAGGTCGCGGTCCAGCCGATTCCCCCGGTTAGCAGCCAGGTTCCAGCGAAGCCTGTCGCATCGGCGGCGAGGATGACGGACAAGCAGAAGCGAATGATCTTTGCCTTGATCGCAAGGAAAAATCTTTCGCCGGAATCCGTCAGCGAGATTCTGGAAAGCGAATTCGGCCATGGCGACGGGGCAAGGTTGTCCAAGCCCGAAGCAAGCAGACTGATTGACAAGCTGATGGCAAAGTAGTGTTCAAATTCCATCAACGCAGGAGCCGGAATGTTATTGTTCCGGCTCTTTTCTTTTTAGCGGAATCGTTACGGAAATTTCAGTTTGTGTAATTGGAATTCCCTGCTCGGTAATACTGCAATGGACGCAAAAACACTGCGTTACACAAAAAACAAAGGGGCGTACTACATGAACACCACAACACCCGTCTCGTACACCGTCAAAGACATCTGCCACATCCTCAATCTCAGCCGAACGGCAACCTATGAATTCATCAATACCAACCCGCCGTTTCGGGTCCTGCACGTTGGAAAGTGCATTCGAATTCCCAAAGACAGTTTTGACAACTGGTTCCATGGGACACAAGAAAACAGCAAGTCTGCTGAATTGACGAAGAAAGGTGTGTGCTAACATGGCATCGATTCACGAAGAAAAGGACGAAAACGGCAAAACTACTTCCTACTATGTGTCATACCGCTTCAAAAATCGTTACGGAAAAACTAAACAGTCCATCAAACGGGGCTTCCGTAAGAAAAAGGATGCAGAAACCTTCAAGCGGGAGGTCGAGACAGAATTTTACAACAATCAAGTCAAAGTGACCGACAGCATGACCGTGTCGGAACTCATGGATGAATGGGAAAAGTCGCTTACTAAACGTCAGTCTATGGGCGACCTGGCCACGAATACCATAAATGGCTACCGGGTAAACATCAGGCACATTAAAGACGGTATCGGCAACATCAAACTGTCAGACTTGACGACAGAATCAATCGAAGACTTCTATCTTGCCAAATATGAATCCGGCAACTATCGAACGGGTGAAGCTCTGAGCGCAACGTCAATCCGGTACATCCACACGAATCTGAGAAATGCGCTTGCCTTTGCAGTTCAGAAGCACTTCACAAAATACAATCCCGCCGTAGGAGCAACAAAAGTGACCAAACAGCTGAAAAAACCGCGGATCTGCTCACTCGAGGAAATCGATCGAATCAATCAGCATACCTTGGGCACCGAACTGGAAATGCCAGTGTATCTGGCGCTATCCCTTGGCCTTCGTCGCGGTGAAGCGTTAGGGTTGAAGTGGGAGCGGATCGACTTTGAAACAAAGACAATCTTCATCGAAGAGCAATGGGCCCTAGGTCCAGATGGCTATGCGTTTGTTCGCTTGAAATCAAACTACAGCCAACGCCCTTTGCCCTTTAATGAAGAAGTCGCAAAAAAACTGCTGGCTGTCAAGGCTACCCAGGACGCATTGAAAAAAGATCCCGACAATCGTTACTTCGACCATGGTTTGGTTTGCTGCCAGCAGAACGGTCTTCCCATCCGGCCAGAATACATGTCACAAGCATTTTCCCGTATGATTGACAAGCTCAATATTCCTTCTCTGCGGTTCCACGACCTGCGCCATACTTTTGCCTCACGCGCCTTGTCAAAAGGTGTGCCACTGCTTATCGTGTCGCGAATGCTTGGCCATGCTTCCATCAGCATTACAGCTGACATTTACGGACACCCGACCGACGAAGCTTTCCGTGATGCGGCCAACATTTCACACGAGGCAATTTGGGGTCGAAAATAGATCGATGTTATCAAAATGTTATCACGGTCGCTTTTTAGCGCTGATAACACGCCAAAGGGGTTTCGCATCGAATTGCGAAACCCCTTGATTTTATTGAATATATGGCGGAGAGTGAGGGATTTGAACCCTCGAGGCGCTTATCACGCCTACACGATT
>CAZOJA010000525.1:0-1964 GCA_964579955.1 uncultured Veillonellaceae bacterium
ATTGTTCCAATATTTACGTGCGGTTTTGTCCTCTCAAACTTCTTCTTGGCCATTTTTCCGTCCTCCTTCATAAATCTCAATTAGGTTTATATTTTTCTATCTTAGCCTTTCAACTTAGCAACAATGGCTTCGGATATGCTACGCGGAACATCTTCATAATGGTCAAATTCCATTGAATAGTTACCACGGCCTTGCGTTTTCGAACGCAAATCAGTTGCGTAACCGAACATTTCAGCCAGCGGTACGAAAGCACGAATCGACTGAGCGTTAGCTCTGGCTTCCATACCCTCGATACGGCCACGGCGGGAATTAATATCACCGATTACGTCACCCATGTATTCTTCCGGTACAATCACTTCGACCTTCATGTAGGGCTCGAGTAATACCGGATCCGCTTTGGCGACACCAGCTTTGAACGCCATGGATGCGGCGATTTTAAACGCCATTTCCGAAGAGTCGACATCATGGAACGAACCATCATAAACCGTAACTTTCATATCAACCATCTGATATCCGGCAATGGCGCCAGTCTGCATCGCTTCTTTAGCGCCAGCCTCAATTGGGTTGATATATTCGCGGGGAATCGATCCACCGACAGTCTTGTTCTCAAAGATAAACCCTTGACCCGGTTCAAGCGGCTCGATTTCCAGCCAACAATGGCCATATTGTCCGCGGCCACCTGATTGACGGATAAACTTTCCTTCGCTCTTGACGGTTTTGCGAATCGTTTCGCGATAGGCAACCTGAGGACGGCCTACGCTGCACTCAACCTTGAATTCCCGCAACAACCGGTCAACGATGATCTCTAGATGCAACTCACCCATGCCTTCAATGATAGTCTGACCGGTTTCCAGGTCTGTATGCATCCGGAACGTCGGATCTTCGTCAGCAAGACGTTGAATCGCAACACCCATTTTTTCCTGGTCAGCCTTGGTTTTGGGCTCGATCGCGATCGAGATGACCGGTTCAGGAAATACCATCGATTCCAGAATCACCGGTTCTTTTTCAGTACAGAGAGTATCACCGGTTATAGTATCTTTGAATCCAACCGCAGCTGCAATATCGCCGGTATATACGATATCGATATCTTCACGGTGATTTGCATGCATCTGCAGGATTCGGCCGATACGTTCCTTTTTCCCTTTGGTCGAATTGTAAACATACGAGCCGCTGGTAATCTGGCCGGAATACACCCGGAAGAACGTCAGCTTACCAACATACGGATCAGCCATAATCTTGAACGCCAGTGCCGAAAACGGCGCAGAATCATCGGCATTGCGATATTCTTCAACCTGTGTGTCAGGATTGATCCCTTTGATCGGCGGAATATCCGTCGGCGCCGGCAGATAGTTCACGACTGCATCCAGCAACGTCTGAACCCCTTTATTGCGATAGGAAGAACCACAGAATACCGGAGTCATCTTGCAGGCAATCGTCGAGAGACGGATTCCCTTCATGATTTCTTCCTTGCTCAGCTCTTCGCCTTCAAGGTATTTCATCATCAACTCGTCATCGCTCTCCGCCACAGCATCGAGCAAATTCTGACGGTATAATTCGGCCTGTTCCTTTAACTCTTCTGGAATTTCCGTCTTCTCGCTCTTTTTCCCCAAGTCGTCTTCATAAACGATCGCCTGCATTTCAATCAAGTCGACCATACCTTTATAGGTATCTTCTGAACCGATTGGAATTTGCACCGGAACCGCATTAGCTCCCAAACGATCTTTCATCATGTCCACGACTCGATAGAAGTCGGCTCCCATAATGTCCATCTTGTTGACATAGGCAATCCGCGGAACACCATACTTGTCGGCCTGGCGCCACACGGTTTCCGACTGGGGCTCAACGCCACCCTTGGCGCAAAACACAGCCACCGCGCCATCAAGAACTCGCAAAGAGCGCTCCACTTCAACCGTAAAGTCCACGTGTCCTGGTGTATCAATAATGTTTATACGATGCCCATTCCA
>CAZOJA010000526.1:0-1963 GCA_964579955.1 uncultured Veillonellaceae bacterium
TTGACGGAACGGGAGAGGCGAATGTTGGCAGCGGCATCGGTTTCTTTGACCACATGCTGATTCTGCTCGCCAAACACGGCCTGTTTTCGCTTACGGTCAAGGCGCAGGGCGATTTAGTGATCGATGGTCACCACACCGTGGAGGATATCGGCATTGTGTTGGGACAGGCGCTGGCCAAGGCGGCTGGCGACAAGGCCGGGATCAGACGCTATGGCCATGTATATGTACCGATGGATGAAGCGCTGGTCTTAGTGGTGGTCGATTTTAGTGGTCGTCCTTTTCTGGCTTTTGATGCGGAACTGGGTCAGGGACGTATCGGCGAATTTGACGTGGAACTGACTGAAGAATTTTTACGGGCGGTCGCCGTGAATGCGGGGTTGACCCTGCACGTGAAAGTGTTGGCCGGCAAGAACCGTCATCACATTGTGGAAGCGATTTTCAAAGCGCTTGGCCGCGCATTGTCCCAGTCGCTCGAACGCGATCCGCGGGTGCAGGGCGTGCCGTCAAGCAAAGGAATGTTATAAGGGGCAACATAAATGATGAAGATTGCAATCATTGATTACGGCATGGGAAACCTGCACAGCGCCGCCAAGGCGCTGGAGAAGGTCGGCGCGCAGGTGGCGGTGACGCGTGATCCTGAACGGGTGCGTCAGGCTGATAAAGTAGTTTTGCCCGGCGTCGGCGCGTTTGGCGACTGCATGAAAAATCTCAACGAACGAGAGTTGGCGCCGGTCATCCATGAAGTAATTGCCGCCGGAAAGCCATTTTTAGGAATTTGCGTCGGTTTGCAAATGCTGTTTGAAGGCAGCGAGGAAGACCCCGGCGTAGCGGGTCTGGGGATATTCAAGGGCTTGGTGCGCAAAATCATTGCGCCGGGACTGAAGGTTCCCCATATGGGGTGGAACAGCCTGGCGTTTCAGGCGACGAGCCCCTTGTTCCAGGGACTGCCGCCGGCTGCTTATGTCTATTTTGTGCACAGTTTTCATGCTGTTCCGACCGACGAATCCTGCATCACGGCCGTGACCGATTACGGTGGGCAAGTAACGGCGGCGGTTGGGCGCGGGCTGATCCAGGCAGTGCAGTTCCATCCGGAGAAATCCAGTGCGGTCGGCTTGAAAATTTTGGCGAATTTCAAGGAGATGTCGATATGATAATATTTCCGGCGATAGATATCCGGGGCGGCAAATGTGTCCGTTTGGAAGAAGGCCGATTTGACCGGGAGACGGTGTTTGCCGAAAATCCACTGGATGCGGCGAGGCGCTGGGTCGAAGCAGGCACGCAGTGGTTGCACATCGTCGACCTGGATGGCGCACGGGCCGGACGACCGGTCAATTTGCCGGTAATCGGTGAGATTGCCCGGACATTCGACGTGAAAATCCAGCTCGGCGGCGGCATCCGGACGCTGGAAACGGCAGAGCAAGTTCTGGCCGCGGGCGTCAATCGGCTGATTCTCGGGTCAGTGGCGGCTCGCTCACCGGAGCTTGTGGAGCAACTTTGCCGTCGTCATGGCGAAAAAATCGTGATCGGGATTGATGCCCGCGAGGGGGAAGTGGCGGTTGACGGTTGGGAAAAATCGGGCTTGCTGCGGGTGGAGGAACTGGCGCTGCGGATGAAGCAGGTTGGCGCCAAACGAATCATCTATACCGATATTTCCCGCGACGGCATGCTGACTGGGGTAAATGTGGAATCGACGCTGCAACTGGCCCGGCAGTCAGGCTTGGCAGTCATCGCCTCCGGTGGCGTAAAAGGCATGGAGGACATTCTGGCGCTGAGACCGCTAACCCCTGAAGGCGTTGAAGGCGTAATCATCGGCAAGGCCCTCTACACCGGAGCGATCGAACTTGCGGATGCGCTGCGGGTCGCTCGTGGAGGTGAAGTCTGATGCATACGAAAAGGATCATTCCCTGCCTGGATGTGAAAGACGGCCGGGTGGTCAAGGGCACGAACTTCGTCTCCCTGCGGG
>CAZOJA010000527.1:0-1962 GCA_964579955.1 uncultured Veillonellaceae bacterium
GGGGTTTCGAACCCGTTGCAAGAATGATATTGTTTGCAACAACTTGTTCCCCTGACGGTTGAATTTGCAATACATTCGTATCGCTAAAGGAAGCCTGGCCCTGTATCATTTGGATGTTATGGCTTTTCAGGAGCAGTTCAATCCGTTTGCTTTGACGCTTGGCTATCTGGCGACTGCGTGTGTGGGCAACTTCATAGTTCAAAGCCCTATTGTCACAAGAAAATCCGAAATGCTTGCCGCAATTCAGCATGTGAATGACTTCAGCATTTTTAAGCAGAGATTTGGTAGGAATGCAGCCCCAGTTTACACAAGTGCCGCCCAGCGATTCTTTTTCTATTAAAGCGACAGATTGCCCGAGTTGACTACACCGAACTGCGGCAACATAGCCGCCCGGACCACCACCGACGACGGCGACATCAAAGTTTCTCATAGCAAACACCTTCCTTTAGTCGGACGAAAGTTGGCGACGGTAACTTTCGGCAGACAGCAATTCTTGTATTTCTGCGGGATTAGTCGGTTTCACAAGAATCATCCACCCCTCGCCATAGGCGTCTTGATTGACCAGTTCGGGGTTGTCGGACACCGCGGTATGGACTTGTACAATTTCGCCACTGATCGGCATATACAGACTGGATACTGATTTGGTCGATTCCGCACAACCAAAGGCTTTTCCTTTACGATAACTTGTTCCGACTTCAGGCAATTCAATGAAAATGATTTCGCCAAGTTGGTCTTGGGCGAAATCGGTGATACCGATCCGATAATGCTCTCCATCACGGGCGACCCAAGTGTGTTCCGCAAAGTAAGAAAGACTTGCGGGTATATCGACTTCGTCAACACGTTTCTTGGTTTGTGACATGAGTCTATCATCCTTTCAATTATAAATTTGCAACTCTAAACTAACATGACGGTGAAGAGATTTCAGCAATATATACTACATATTCAGTAAATTTTTGAATATTTCCGGAACTGTCGACTCTAAGCTGAATTGAAAAATATGTATTTGCTTCTCTTGCTTTTTCCTGTAAGCAGACGGAATTTGTTGGGTGCAGGAATTTGCCCCAAACAGACGAATAGAAAAATGAGAATAATGAAAGGGGTTAAGCGTTGTGTCGAAGCCTATAGTGCGTGATTATTCTTCGCCATGGATCAATGCAAAAAATTCCATGTGGGAATCTGTGATTCATCTGGGAAAGAAGCAGTGTTACAAAAAAAATGCGACGATTATCGGCAACGGCATGGTGATTGACCACCTTTATTATCTTCAGTCCGGTAAAATTCGTTTGTCAAAAATAATGTCTGACGGAACGGAGAAAATTATCTGGTATCTTGAAAAGAATACTCTGTTCGGAGAGACACCTTTTTGGGACAGGAAACCGATGGAAGGACTATTTGTAGCGATGGAAGAGTCTGTAGTCTATTCGTTTTCCCGTTACTGCATCGAACAGGAAATTCTCCTGAGACATCCCAATTTGATGCTTAACATGATTGAAGGTTTGGCCAGCAAAGCAAGATTTCTTTCGATTCAGGCCAGTGATCTGATGCCATTAAAGAAAAGATTGTGCAAAATGCTCTTATATATGGTTGAACGAGAACCAGATCAATCGTCAACAGGTAGAGTTGTATGTAAAAGCAATCTGTCTCAAATGGAATTAGCTGGATTGCTCGGCGTTCATCGAGTTACCCTGAATCATGCGATGGCAAATTTGAAAAAAGAAGGAATTATTGAAGATATCATCAGAGGAAGAATCATTATTGCTGATTTTTCGCGGTTGTGGACAAGTGCGTTTGATTTGTATTGATAAAAAGCAAAGGAGGAAATGCGTGTTCTGCAAACCGAAATTGCTAGGATAAAGGCTTGGATACGCCCCAACAAGCAGTCGATTTTCACTTGTCAATTTCCCTACCACCACGTATAATACTAAATAATAGTGTCAGTTTTTCGTCACTGACAGAGCAGAG
>CAZOJA010000528.1:0-1960 GCA_964579955.1 uncultured Veillonellaceae bacterium
ACCCGATGACCAAGACACTGAAAATGCCGTTTCGCAACGCTGCCGGCAAGGAAGTCAACTTCATGCTGGCCAATCCGAAAGAAGGCATCACCAAAGCGGAAGTGCTGGCCACGATGGCGCTCGTCATCGCCAAGAACCTGTTCGCCACCACCGGCGGCGATCTCGTCAGCGCGCTGGAACCGTCGATCCTGATTCAGGATACCGGCGTACTGGCTTAGTCATGGACTGGGCCGGACTGATCTCGCAGGTCGGCTTCCCGATTGCGGTATCTGTTTGGCTATTGGCCCGCCTGGACAATCGCCTCGGCGCGTTTGAAAAAACCGCCGTGGCGATCTGCCAGCGGCTGGAGGACCAGACGGTGCGCTGCAACGAATGCCGCGAGTGGAGAGCGAGAAATGAAAAACGATGAAAGAAGGCATGACCATGCTGCTTACTGATATCACAAAAATCATCCGGGTGCTGCTGGGAGCGTTTGAGGAAGTCGCCTCGCAAGATGAACTGACCCAGCGGCGCATCGACCAGATCGGCCAGGTGATCGGCGCGGTCGAAGACGTCGCCGGAACCGAAGGCGCACCGGATTTGAACGTGGCCGAAAAACGGGTGGAGGAAGCGCACGACATCATCCACCGCATCGCTGCAATCCTGGCGATGGAGGAGGGGCAGGGCAGGGATGACAACGTACTACGCGAGGAATTGTGGGACGGCAAACTGGACGGCGAAACAATCGCCCTGGCAGAGGACGAGGAATAAGGAAACAAACAGTATACCCCAGTCACATTATCGACATGCGATAAAACGACTGGGGTTTTTCAGGCTTTCAACGTTTTGTCGGCAGGGATAATCGTACTGGGATAGAATATCTATCCAGTAATGCAGAAATCTTGCCAAACATTGAACAAAGGATGGGTGTATGTTGAAACATAGTGTATGGTTATTGCTCTTGCTGTTATTGGTCGTGGCCGTATCGGGCGCAGATGCGCAGGGGCTGTCCTGGCCCGGCGAGTTCCAGGCGTGGGGCGTTCCCATTTCCTCGCGCGGCACAGTGACGCTGGCCGACAACCGCAGCTCAACCGGTGATATGATAACGCAGGGCGTAGTTGCGGTGGTCAACATAAAAGACTTTAGTAAGGCAGATTTTGATGCGTACTGCGGCGAACTCGTCCGAACCGGCTTTGTATTGAACTCGGACTCGCTGCGGGATGCAATGATGGTGTATAATCGGGGCGGCATCAAGGTAACTGCTTCGTTCAGTCCGGAACTGACCACCGTCATTGCAAACAATCCAGGTGCAGCCAAGAAAGCTCCCGCAGGCAACAACAACTTGGTCTGGCCGTCCAATGCCGGCCCGATTCCGGTGTTCTCCGGCGGCACATTCAAGGAAACCGTCCACATGGGCGACGGGTTGTATGCGATCAGTTTTGTCGGCGTAGCAGAAGCGGCTTTGAACGAATATCGCGCCGCACTACGCAGCGCCGGTTTTGTGAAACAAGAGGACTCGGACACCGAAGGGTACATGAAAATCGTCGGAGGGACCGCCTATACAGTGGGACTGGTGCGTTCCAGCAGCTCACTGCAGATCATGACCTTTTCAACACCGATGTAAAATCGCATTATGCGGGAAACTGGGCTCGGGGCTGCGGAAAAAGCGGCCCCGGCTTTTTTGTCGGTCAAATTTTTGCTATTTCCCAGCAGGGAAACGGGATTCGCTTCGAGAAGTACTCTTTTGCAGGTTCTACGAGGAGATCGATGGACAAGAAAGCTCTCACGGAACGGGATATTTGCACAAAGTTTATCACCCCGGCGTTGGCCCAGGCTGGCTGGGACACTTTCACGCAAGTGCTGGAAGAGTATCCGCTGACCAAAGGGCGCATTATCGTGCGGGGGCGTCAGCATGCCCGCGCCCAGAACAAACGGGCCGATTATGTGTTGTTTTACAAGCCGAATATTCCGCTGGCCGTGA
>CAZOJA010000529.1:0-1955 GCA_964579955.1 uncultured Veillonellaceae bacterium
ACATCCCCGACCAGGGCGGCATTGCTGCGGTCGACAGGCACAATGCGAAACGCTGCTTCAGGCAAATAGGCCCCCCCTTTTTTTCAGCCGCCAGGCCAGCAATAACTCGGTTCCCTCACTGTTGTAGCACATCCGGTCGGCAAGTGAAAGCATCAGCGGAATGCCGCGGCCCATGGAAGCGTCTTCGCCAAAGGCGAACAATTCCTCAGGATGCGAGCGGAGCCGACGCAGCACCGCATTGCCGGCAAAGCCGATCCGCGACGTACGGACGCGCACGACCAGCCGCTGGCCAAACTTGTTGAACTTCACCGTCGCCGTATGTTGGCGCGGCACTCCGTCGCGGCACTCCATCGCGTTGGCCAGCGCTTCGTTGACGGCGACTTCCGGCAGCGAGTGCGGCAACCCGGTTGCATCGGCCAAAATCTTGGCCATTTCCCCTTTAAGCCGCTGATAGTCGCCGTAGTTGTTAAAGCGCAGCAGACGAGGCCAGCCCTCGGTGCGCACCGCGGCGCTTGGCAAGTCGCGAATCCGGATGCAGACGGCGGTGGCGTCGTCGCGCCGCCCTGGCGCCTGGGATAACTCTGCCAGCATTTTCCGCATCAGCGGGAAATTGTTCAGCGGTAGGTGGCTGTGCTTCGGCAGCATATCGGTCAGACCGTCGGACAGGAAATAGAACGCGTCGCCGACAGACAGCGGCAGGACATGCGTATCGAAGGTTTCATTTTCCTGAATGCCCAGGAACATGCCCGGCTTGCGGAGGACGCCGCGGTGCTGCGCGTTCGACAGCCAGAGTTCCGGCAGGCCGGCGCAGCTCCAGCGCAGCTGACGGGTTTCCAGGTCCAGCTCAAAACCGATCGCGCCGGCAAAGGTGGCTTCGTCAAAATATTCGCCGGCCCGCCTGTTGAGCCAACGCATCGCGTCTGCGAGCGGCACGTCCTGCTCGTTGATCTCGCGCAGCAGCACGTGCAGCGAAGCGGTTTGCAGCGCCGTCGCCAGGCCGTGACCGGCCACGTCGACCAGGAATCCGCGCAGCAGCATGCCGCCGTAGCGCCAGTCGAGGAAATATAGGTCGCCGCCGACGTAGCCGAACGGCTGGTAGATGGTTTGCAGTTCGATGAAATCCGAGGGCTCCGGCAGGTAAAGCAAAGCGTCCTGCACCCGCGTTGCCAATGCGGCTTCCCGCTGCGTTTGTTGTTCGCGCCGCACCACATCCGTCACGTCGCGGAACGTCAGCAGTACAGCCAGCCGATGCCGCTGACGGGTCAACGTTGCCGTAAATTCGACATCAACCAGCGTGCCGTTGCGGTGTTTGGCGGCAGAGCGACGTGTCGGCAGGAAGCCGTTGGTTTTCACCTGGCTCAGCAACTGCCGGATTTCATCGGCGGCTTCCGAGGTCAGGTCAAACAGAGTCAACGAGTTTAAGCGACTGCGGTCAATGCCGAACAGCTCGGTGAAGCGTGAGTTAGTATCTATGATTTCTGCCGTTTCGACGTCGCACAGCAGCACCGCCTCCGTCGATTGTCCGAGCGCCGCCTGATAGCGCTTTTCCGTTTCAGCCAGATCGGTTTCGGCAGCAAGACGGGCGGCGATTTCCGCCTGCAAATCACCTATTGTGGCGTGCAGTTCCTGATTGGCGGCGGATAATTGCGTCGTCCGCTCGGCGACTTTATCTTCCAGTTCCAGCTTGGCCAGCTGCAAGCCGGCTTCTGCCTGCTGCCGGTAGTCGATCTCCTTGGCCAGCGCCTGGTTCATCGCTTGCAGCTCTTCATTGATCGCGTTGATTTCCTCGTTCATCGAGGTCAGTTCCTCGTTGGCGACAGACAGCTCCCGGGTGCGTTGCTGCACCTTGAGTTCCAGATTGTCGCGGGCCAGGATCAAGGCGTTTTCGATGATGGCAAAGGATCGGACCAGATCGGAAGAGCGTCGTGTAGGGAAAGAGTGTGCCTCTATGTGTA
>CAZOJA010000530.1:0-1953 GCA_964579955.1 uncultured Veillonellaceae bacterium
ATGTCGACGGCGACCTTTGCCTTTGCTTTTAGCACTTCCGCCGCCATGTGCGCCAGAATGAACTGCTCGGCAAACGGTTTCGAGGCGATCACGATTTTCGGCTCCGGTTTCGCCGCCTGCGGCGCCGGCGCCGATCCGCAACCGGACAATGCGATTCCTGCAATAAACAGTAGGATCAGACACCAATTCGTTGCGCTTTTCATGGTAATACTCACCTCTCCTCTTCCGTAGAAATACTGAAGATCCCCCTGGCCTGCCGCACCCGCAGCTCGCCCCGTTCCAGCAGGTTGTCGGCCGCCACCGCCAGCAGTGCGACCGGCAAAGTCCCGGCCAGCAAAAGTGTATTGTCCATCATGTGCAGACCGCGGAAAATCAGCACACCCATCCCGCCGGCGCCGACCAGCGCCCCCAGCGTGGCAATGCCGATCGTCATCACCGTGACCGTGCGCAGCCCGGCCATGATAAACGGCAAAGCAAGAGGCCACTCAACCTGGCCCAGGAGTTGCCGGTCGGTGGCCCCCATTCCGGTAGCCGCCTCTTTAAGCGCGGCATCGACTTCGCGAATTCCGACGTAGGTGTTGCGCAGCAGCGGCAACAGCGCATAGATTGTCAGTGCAACGATCGTCGGCAGCCAGCCCAGGCCGAGAAAAGGGATCAACAGTCCCAGCAGGGCCAGCGACGGAACCGTGTACAACATGCCGCAAAATTGAACCAGCGGTTCGCCCCAGGCCGGATGACGCGAAATGAAAACTCCGGCGGGCACCGCAATGGCAGCGCCGCCAAAAACCCCTGCCGCCGCCAGCAACGCATGCTGAACAAACAATACGCCGATCTCGCCCCGCAAAGCCCAGACCTGGGCCATGAATTCCAGAGCCTGTTCCGCCATCCGACAGTTTCCTCCATGTCCGGCTTATTGAATAAATTCGGGATAACCGCGAATTCTCCTGCGCGGAGAACCTCCTGTTCCGGAAATGGCTTCTTTGTTGTCCGAAGTTACATTGAATGGTAAACTAAAGATGATGCAGTTGACTGCTTCCAAAGCCTGAACAAAGTAGGTGACTCCTTGCTATTCATCTCCCTGTTGACCTTCACCACCGTGCTTCTCAACTTTTACAGCGGCGTCCGGGTGTATCTGGCCAACCGGACGGCACCGACCAACCGCCTGTTTCTGGCGATGTGCCTGGCCCTGTGCCTGTGGGGGCTCGGTTATACCTTCATGATCAGCGCCGATACGGCGCTCACCGCCAACCGTTGGCGGATTTTCTCCGCTGCGGGCTGGTGTTTTTTATATCCGCTCTATGTCGCATTTGCCGTCAGTTTCACCGGCAACCGGGGACCGTTTCGCCAGTGGAACGCCAAGGCGCTGTTATTCCTGCCGGCGGCCATATTCTTTGCCAATACCGCAGGATACCCCGCCGACTGGTTCGTACGGACCGAATGGGGCTGGATGTATCCCTATTCGAAGGATATGCTCTGGCACGCCGCATTCGCCGTCTACTACAGCGTGTTGGTCATTTATTCGCTGCGGTTGCTGCATGTCTGGGGAAAGCAGGCAAAAGCCCGGCGCGTCAAACGCCAGGCCCGGATCATGTTCGGCACCACTGCCGCCGTATATGTGCTGGGAGCGCCGATCGACACCTTTTTGCCGATGCTCGGTTACGAAATGGTGCCGGTCGCGATCATCTTCTCTTCCATCTTCGTCGCCGGCCTTTGGTACTCAATCTCTCGCTACCGGGTGATGATGCTGAACTTTCGGACCGCGGCCGAGCACATCCTGTCCAACATGGCCGATCCGGTCCTGCTGGTCAACGGACAGCTGGTCGTCGAAGAAGTCAACGCCGCCGCTACGGCGCTGACCGGATATCCGGCCGCAGAGCTGATTGGCCGGCCCTTCGCCTCACTTCTCGATGATTCGGCCTATCGCAGAATCCCGGCATTTGAACAGATGGACGG